>JAYVXV010000096.1:0-2246 GCA_043784905.1 Holophagaceae bacterium
GCAGGTGTGCCAGGTTCGCCCGGTCGCGGGGTCCTGCGCTGCATGCGCTTCAGCTCTTTGAGTTGGTCCCGCAGCCAAGCCTCATCCTGAGGGGTCATGGGCGTGACCTTGCCATCCACGGTCCATTCCCGCACTTCGCCTTTGGCGTCTTTGCGGGCAGTGAATTTCTTGACCTTGCCGCCGTCCTTGCCCTTCAGCTCAAGGCTCCCGCCGGGCCCCAGGTGCACCCATTCCTTGGCCCCCGGATCGAGCTTCACCTCACCCTTCATGTTCACGCTGAGGTTGCGGTCGCCGGAGCGCAGAACTACGTGGGTTTTCTGCCCGGGCCTGGAGTCTTGGGCTGGGGGCGCGGGGGCTTGCGCAATCTTGTAGGTGGTTGCACCCAGCAAGCTCACTGCGAGTGCAGCGATAAGGCCAGCTTTCGCCGTGTTGGACGGCGGCAGGGGCGGCATGAGGAGACGACGGATGCGGTGCATTAGAGAACCTCCATGAGATGAAAGGGCCAGCCGGGGAACTTGGGGGCGGGCCTGAACGCGGAGTTCCTCCAAGCGAGTGAGGGAGCGGGCATAGAGCAGGGCGTCGCCACAGGCAGCCACGGCCACGTCGTCGCAGGCGTTTTCACGCTCATCGCGAATCTGTGCGGAGAGCCACCACACGGCGGGATGGTAGAAGAACAAAATCTCCACTGCGGATTGCAGCAGGTTGACCAGGTAGTCGTGGCGCCGGATATGGGCCAACTCGTGAGAGAGGACCGACGCCAGGGCCTCCGGAGATAGGCCTGTGAAAGCGGCAGCGGGCACCAGAATGGCGGGCCAGAGCCAGCCGATGACCACCGGTGCCTCCACCGCAGTAGACCTAAAGAGACGCACCGTGCGGTCCACGTGAAGCCGGCGGATGAGCGTGTTGAGCTGCATCTGGAATTCTGCTCCTGCGGATTCCACGCTGTAAAATCGCACGCGCTGTATCCAGATCCAGGCTCCCGCGAGGCGCAGGGTAAGAACCACAACACCGGCGCTCCATAACGCCAGGGCCCAAGGTAGGTAGGGCTCAAGGACGAGTTGAGCCCTGAGGGTCCAAGGCAGCTCACTTGCGGCTAAGCGAATACCATCCCCATTGAGCCACCAAGTGGCCGAGGTCGCATGAAGGGATAGGGGCATAAAAGTGGGACGCAACCACAGGAAAGTAGCGATGGCAGAAATCAGCATCAATCCCATACAGGCGCAAGCCCATAGGTAGCGGGCGTTGGCGCTGCGGCGACGCAGCAACCGCAATCCGACCCAGGCCAAAACACAAAGCGCCAAGCCTTCCCAAAGGAAATGCACCAACGTCCAAGCCAATGCCTGAGCTTGAGCCAGGGCGAGAGGATCCCGAATGAGGTTGTTCATTTCCCACCTCCGGCCTCATCCAAGAGCTTGCGGATCTCGGCCAGCTCTTTTCGGCTGGCGCGTTTCGAGGCCAGGGCCGACATCACGAGTTTCATGGCTGAGCCCCCGAACGCCTTATCTGCGAGATCTTTCACTAAATGGGACTGGGTATGGGATTCGGAATATCGGGATTCGTAGACGTGGGTTCTTTCGGTCTCATCCCGTGTCACCAGCTCCTTCTCTGACATGATCTGAAGCATCTTGAGCACCGTCGTGTAGCCCATCTCCCGCTCGCCCCCCCTTTGGCCATTGAGCACATCGAAGACTTGGCGGACGGTTGCAGGGCCCAATCGCCAGAGCACCGAAAGAATGGCCAGCTCTCCATCCGTGGGTTTGACGGACTTAAGGGTCAGATCGGGCATCTGGGCGCTCCTGAAAATGGCCTACGAAACAAAGTGTACGAAGTTTATCGTAGGTTTCCACGAAATCTTTCGTAGCACTTTGCATCATTAAATTATGGACATGGGGGGCCGCACGGGTATTGAATCTGGCTTAGAGCAAAGCCCTTACATGACCATTCAAACCAGAAGGCCCCCCGTAGGCCGCATTCCCTACGCTTCACCTGGAGTGGCGCAGCTTATTTTGCTAGGGCTCCTAATGCATGAAGGCCATTGCAACGTCCAGGTTCGATGGACGCAATGGCTCGGGCAGGCCTCGTGAAGCCGCCGGTTTGGGTTTCCATTCTGGCGCTGGCCTCATGGGGCGCGGCTGGAGCCACCTTTGCCAGGCCCCCTCAGGACGCCCAACCGGAATATGCCATCAAGGCCCGCTTTCTCCTTCAGTTCCCGGAATTCGTGGCCTGGCCCACAGAATCCGGTCTCG
>JAYVXV010000097.1:0-22126 GCA_043784905.1 Holophagaceae bacterium
CGTCCCAAAGGGCCCTTGGGCAACATACCTTTCACGGCGGATTCGATGATGCGGGCCGGGAAAGTCTTCTTCATGACATCGGCGCGGATTTCTTTCATGGAGCCTGGCTGAGTGGTCATGACGCGGCGATAGATCTTCTGGGTATTTTTCTTGCCTGTCAAAACGGCCTTGGCGGCATTGATCACGACGACATGGTCGCCCGTGTCAAGAAAAGGTGTCCAGGTGGGCTTGTTTTTGCCAGAGAGAACTTCGGCCACGGCCGAGGAAAGACGGCCCACGGTCATGCCGCTGGCGTCCACCAGGAACCACTTGCGCTGGATCTCTTGGCCCTTCGGGAAATACGTGCTCATGGTCTTGCTCCGAAACGACAATTCTTCAAGGCAAACCCACCAATTGGCGGGAACGCAGAAAGATGAGATTATCGCCCGGGGCCAAAGGGGTCAAGGATAAGTTTCAGGGGTGAGGTACGAGGTACGAGGCATGAGGAGGCTCGCCTCATGCCTGCAGAGCCCACAATTCTTGCGCGATGCGCGATGCGCCCATGCCGTCCACCAGGGCGCGACCGTCGCGGCTTTGCTCATTGCGACTGTCCTGGCCCTCGGGGCAGAGCCACGCCTCCAAGGCCTTGGCGGTGATGTCCAGATCCGCCTCAGGCCCGACGCCCAGATCGAAACAACAAGAGGCCTGAGCCAAGTCGGCGAGGATGTGATGCTGCCTTTCGTTCTGCCCCCATCCGGCCACGGGAACGCCAATGCAAATGGCTTCGGTGAGGGTTACCCCGGCGCTGCACCAGATGGCGTCAAAATCCGGCAACCTGCGCGTGAGGTTCGGCAACGTTTGTTGGATGGCGCAGCCCACGAAGGGATTTCCTTCGATACCGCCGGGGGCCAGGATGGTGCAAGTGCCCCGCCAGCGGTCCTCCCGCACCAGTTGTTCCAACACGGCGAAGGCGCGTTGGGCCAAGCCCGCGCCATCGCTGCCTCCAAAAGTGACCAGCAGTTTATGAACGGCCAAGGGTTGCAAGGGCTGACGCTTGGGGCGTAGCTCCAGGGCCGTGGCGCCGACCACCGCGAAGCGCGTGCCGCGCAAAATTCGACAGATTGCGTGCTGGGCTTCAAAGGGTCGGACCTTGCGTCCGTGCAGCGTCTTCATGGGATGGTCGGGGAAATCCACGCCTTCCAGAAAGGGTTGAAAGAGTAGATCCGCGCTTTCGTGAGCGTCAGAATCGTCCTCCATCACCGCGACCTTTAGAGGTCGACAAGCTTCCACCTGTGCGTGATCCAGATCCCACAAATCCATGAGCACGATTTGGGACTTGTCCTTCAGGTCTTTTGGCAAGGGTGCGTTGGAAGCCATCCCTAGATCCACCACCGCGCAAGGCAACACCGCGTCGGTAAAGGGATGCTTGCCAGAGCCCACCCGTCGCGCTCGGTCATCTCCCGATACAGCGATGGTGGCCAAGCCGCCCGAGGCCCGCCAAGCCTCCTCAATCGCCAGAGCTCGAGCCACATGGCCCAGCCCCAGCCGAAGGTCGGCGTGGACGCGAAGAATCAGGTGAGGCTGCATGGTTTCCAAGAGAGAGTTCCCAAGAGTCTAGCCAAATGGCGGCAAGGGGGAAGGGTTCCTCGCAGATATAGTTGGATTTTTCCTATGGAGCCTTCGTGCCCGATTCGCCATCTTTCGGCCCTTCCGTCACACCCAGCGGAGCGCCCGCGTTGGAGGCCCCCGGTGCCAGGGCCGCCCGCATTTGCGGCATCGCGGCCATTGTCAGCGCCCTCACCTGTGTGGGTATCCCCGTCGCGATCATCCTGGGCATCGTCGCCATCGTGAAATCCGGCAAGGCCAGGGGCCTGGCCCGCCAATATCCCGAAACCTACGCCCCGCCCTCCAGCAGCGGCCTCGTGCTCGGCATCGTAGGTATTGCCATGCCGGTGGTGATGCTACCGGTCGTCGGCATCGTCAGCGCCATCGCCATTCCCGCGCTGCTGGCGCAGCGGGCAAGAGCGAGGGACAAGGCGGCCATCTCGAACCTCGTTGGTCGGATGGACGATCTGGTGGGTCAATACGACAAGTTCGCCCAAGCCAAGCCATCGCGTGAGGAGATGCGTACCCGGCTTGAGGCTTATCTCAAAGATGCCACCGCCAAGGACAAAAACCCTTGGGACGCCGAGACGCCCGCCTGTCGCTGGGCGCTCACCGAGGGCGGCACCACCAAAGAAGATACGGAGCAGATTGCTCGGGAACAGGCCATGACCCTGGGGCAATGCGTGTTCGTGTTCACCGCGCCGACCAAAGCGCAGGTCGGTTTCATCGGTGGTGCCGTGAAAGTGCAGAACAGAGTCAACGACGATAAGACTGTGGTGAAGAGCGTGGCGCTGGAATAGGCACCGAGCAATACAGAAGCCAGAAAGTCTCGGTTCTCTCGGTCGGTCCTTGTGTAATTACCCGAGTGGTTACATTATTGGTTGTCTCCCAAGGAGCCTCAACCATGCAATCCCACAGTTCTCCCACCCCCATTCGCGCCAAAGTCGTGCGCGTGGGCAACTCCGTAGGCGTGCGCCTTCCCTCTTCCTTGGGCCTCAAAACGGGAGAAGAGGTGGAGGTCATCATCCGCCGTGCCGGTATTTGGCCGGAAGGCTACTTCGAGAGCTGGGAACCCATCGCCTACGAGTTGCCGGAGCGCGAGGGTGTCGAGGTCTTTGACGCCAGGCTCACGCGATTGTTTGGCAAGAAGGATGGCTTGTGAAGTTCCTTCTCGACTCCAACTTCTGCATCGCCTGCCTTCGCCGGAAGCCATGGGCCATCGCAGCCTTGGCGGTCGTCGAACCCGACAGCCTGGGCGTCTCGGCCATCACGGTGGGGGAGTTGGTTCTTGGAACCCACTTGGCCGAATTTTCGGGGCGAGAGCTGAGAAAGACGCAGGCCTTTCTGGATCCCCTTCAAGTGCTGCCCTTCGGTCAAGCCGAGGCATACCAATGGGCGGGCATTGATGCCTTGCTCCGCAAAGGCGGGAACCGGATTGAAGCCCAGGACGCCATGATCGCCGCCACCGCCTTGGCACACCGGCTCACGGTTGTGACCGGCAACCTCAAGCACTTCGAGCGCGTGAAGGGCCTGAAGGTCGTGGATTGGGAGACTCGGCCTCCAAAGGCCTAGGTCCACCAAACAGCCATTCTGTGGACCATAAAAATGGCTCAGATAAGAAGTGAACCCCAATGCGTGAATGTTGGAGTTGCGTCGGTAAGAAGCCAGTATTCTCCTTCAACCGAACCAACAAAGAAGGCAACGGTTAGCATGGGGATCTTCTTCAGAAAGAGCATCAAGGTCGGACCATTCCGCTACAACCTGAGCGGCAGCGGGATAGGCGTCTCTGTTGGGTTTAAGGGCTTTCGACTCGGGAGCGGGCCTCGTGGAAACTATGTTCACATGGGGCAGAAGGGCATCTATTACCGCGCAAGTCTTCCTGGCCCCGCGCGGCCCAAGACTGGAGTGGCTCGACCCGCGGTTACCACGCCCTTCGCGTCACCAGTCTCCTCCACCGAGGTGCTTCCGGCTGGATTCGTGGTCATTGAAAGTGAATGGATAACGACCGACTCAAGCGCTGATGCCATCCTTGTGGAAATTTTGGAGAAACAGAGAAAGGGTCGCCTTGCACCTTGGATTCTTGGTGCTGCGCTTTTCATGAGCATGGTCGGAGCTTTTGGCGGTTGTGGGTGGTTCCTAGCGTATTTTCTCCTTGGGGCGATTGCTTGGGCGTGGGCACTAAAGCGTGACGCAGTTGCGAAAGCCGTGGTGGTGGGGTATCACCTCGAAGGGGAAGCGGAGCAGAAGTTCCAAGCGTTATGCGATGCTTCCCTTGAGATCGCCAAGGCTCGCCGTATCCGGGCGAAGGTTGCCGTGAGCGCTAGCCATGATTGGAAGCGAAACGCCGGTGCAAGCAGACTCCTTGTCCTAAACCCTGCTCAATTCAATCTCGGGGATCCGCCCACGGTTAAGACGAACATCAACCTCCCAATCCTGAAAGCTGGTAAGGAAACCCTTTGTTTCTTTCCGGACCGTTTGATCGCCTTCACGCCAAAGGGATGCTTCGCTGTGCCTTATTCGGATCTAGCGATTGAGGCCAGCATATCGAGATTCATTGAGGAGGAGGCTGTGCCATCTGATGCCGAAGTGGTCGATCACACATGGAAGTACGTCAACAAGAAGGGCGGCCCTGATAAACGATTCAAAGACAACCGGAGGCTCCCGATCCTGCACGTTGAAGACATTCGGCTAAGTAGCTCAACTGGCCTTAACCTTTGCTTGCAGGTCAGTGCCGTTGGGCGCGGGCAAGCGCTAATTGACGCAGTAAGGTCCGCCTGAGCGCGCCGACTCCCTCACCATTCTGACCAGCCGTGTTGCGAACCATTTGCCGCAATTCACCCACGCTTTACACCTGACCTCTCTGTGAACCTTATGTGTGTGTTTTTTCGCCACCGTTTCACGGATACGGATGCCCATCCCTGAATCCTGGCTGCGGATTCGCAACGGCGGGCGATTCCGCGATGGGCCAGCCGTCCTTAAAGTAAGCCTCTTTGTAGCGCACGTAGCGCGACCAAATGCTTCCTACAAACTTCCGTTGATCTTCGCGCAACTCCTTCTTGACCGTGGCGGGCCAGCCTGCGATGAGCGAGTGGGGCGGGGCCTGGAACCCTTCGCGTACCAATGATCCCGCAGCCACCAGACAGCCTTCGCCGATCACCGCGCCATCCATGATCGTCGTGCTCATGCCCACCAGCACGCCGTTGTGTAGCGTGCAGCCGTGCAGCATCACGTTGTGGGCGATGCTCACTTCATCCCCTAGAATTGTGGGCCATTTGCCATTGGTGACGTGGATGCAGCTCATGTCCTGGATGTTGGTGCGGGCGCCAATGCGAATGTAGTTCACGTCGCCACGGAGGACGCAGTTGAACCAGACCGAGCTGTCATCGCCGATTTCCACGTCACCCAACACCATCGCATTGTCCGAAACGAAAATGCGCCGCCCAAGTTTTGGGACCATGCCTTGGAAGGGACGAATCATAGAATGCCTCTGCTCTGAGATGCCTCTGAGTATGATCGCTCCATGTCCCTTGCGTTCCTGATGGCTGATCCCATTTCCGCCACCCTTGGCCTACTGGCGCTGCTGTGGCTGGCGGCGAAACTTGGCGGCGAAGTCGCGATCCGGCTCAAGCTCCCGGCGGTGGCGGGAGAACTGGTAGTGGGCCTGGGGCTGGCGGCCCTGCATCGCGGCGTTTCCATTTTCCCCGACGTCACCGGAAATCCCTCCGCAGAGTTGCTGGCGAACCTCGGCATCGTGGTGCTGATGTTCGCGGTGGGCCTGGAAAGCACCGTGCCCCAGATGATGAAGAGCGGCGCGGCATCCTTCAGGGTGGCGGTGATCGGCGTGGCGGCGCCCATGGCGCTCGGTCTCGCGGGCGCGGCGCTGATGCTGCCGAAGGGCACACCTTTCGGCGTGGATCTTTTCATCGGCGCCTGTCTCTGCGCCACGAGCATCGGTATTTCAGCCCAAGTGCTGCGCGAACAAAATGCGGCGAAATCCGTGGAAGGCCGAATCATCGTCGGCGCCGCGGTGATGGACGACATTCTTGGGTTGCTGGTGCTGGTCCTGGTTTCGGGTCTGGTGGAAGCTAACAATGGCGGCGGTTTGCCTTGGGCGGGCCTTGCCCGCACCTTGGTGCTGGGCTTAGGTTTCCTGGCAGCGGCGCTCACGGCGGGACGCTATGTTACGCCGCACCTTTTCCGTCTCGCCAACCGATTTCGCAGCGAACAGATTCTGCTTCCTCTCGGTCTCGGTTTCGCATTTCTGCTCGCGTACTTGGGCAACCTCGCGGGTCTTGCGAGCATCGTCGGTGCTTACGCCGCCGGACTCATCCTGGAACCCGCTCATGTCAAGGCGCTCGAAGATCGCGAGCTGCACACCCTTGAGGCTCTGGTGCATCCCTTGGTGATGGTGTTGGCGCCACTCTTCTTCGTGCTCATGGGCGCCAAGGTGGATGTCGTAGCGCTCTTTAAGCCGTACACGATTCTGTTTGCGCTGCTGCTTGCGATCTTGGGCCTCATCGGAAAATGGGCGGCGGGTTTCGGCGGCGGAAAAGGGACCCGTGCTTCGGTCATCGGCTGGGGGATGGTGCCACGCGGTGAAGTAGGCCTGATCTTCGTGGCGGCGGGTTCACATCTGGTGCTCAACGGCCAGCCGCTCCTGAGCGCCGAGGTCCAAGCCGCCATCGTCGGCGCCATTCTGCTCACCACCATGGCGGGGCCCATCGGGCTGGCGCGGGCGCTGAAGCGGCCATGACTCCGCCATCATCAAGGCGCTTCGGGTAGCTCCAAAATCATTTCGTGTCCCATGCGTGCTTTCACGCCGAAAACGCGGAGGATGAGTTCGGGCGTGAGCACGTCGTCAGGTTTCCCGGCGGCGGCCAGATGGCCTTTATCGAGCACCAGGACTTGGTCGAAGCAGAGCGCCGCGCGGAGATCGTGCAAGGAGATGAGCACGGCTCTGCCTTCGCCGCGCAGCTTCGTGGCGAGCTGCAAGACATCGAGTCCATGGCGCACATCCAGATTGGCGGTGGGCTCATCCCAAAGCTGAATCGGCGCGTTCGTGGCAATGGCCCGGGCCAAAAACACGCGACGGCGCTCGCCGCCTGAAAGCCTTGTCACCGCTCGGTCTGCGAGATTATGGATATCGAGCGCGTGCATCGCCGATTCGACGAATTCATCATCATCACCAAAGGCGTGGCGTCCTTGGGCCACTACGTCACGCACGGGAAACGCGAAGTCGGCGTGAAGATCCTGGCCCACCCAGGCAAGGCGTCGCCCGCGCTCGGGAAAGGAAATTCTATCCAGGTCGTCGCCCATCCAAGCGATGTTCCCACTCGCCTTCAGTAGGCCGGCGAGCACTTGCAGCAGCGTGGATTTACCAGCGCCGTTGGGGCCCACCACCGCTGTGAGACTGCCCTTGGGCAAGTGCAGTGAAACATCGCGAAGGCGCGCTCCCAGGCTGATGTGCTCGGCGCGGATCACGAGGGTCCACCACTATCACGAGCCGCATTGGGCGGCTCGTTCCTGGGCTTCCTTCGGAACCCCAGAGCCGGGCCCCTCCGCAACATCCAGAGGAAAAATGGGCCGCCTATGAAAGCCGTGACCACGCCCAATCGCAACTCGCCAGGGAGAAAGCGCGTGATGAGATCGCAGACCAAAACAAAGGTCGCGCCGCCAAGCATGGAGAGTGGCAATAGTCGCCGGTGATCGGGACCCAAGGCCAGGCGCAGGATGTGGGGCACCACCAGACCCACGAAGCCGATGACGCCGCCGACGGCGGTGGCTAGGGCCGTCAACACCGTGGAGAGGATGATGATTTCCCATTGGAGGCGCCGGACGTTGACGCCGAGACTTTGGGCGCCCTGCTCTCCGAGCGATAAAAGGTTCATCGAGCGGCCCAAAGGTAACAGCATCGTGCAGCCGATGAAGGTGCCCGGCAGGGCCATCCAAACGTGGCTCCAGGTGCGGTTCTCCAGGCCTCCGAGCATCCAAAAAATAATTTGTCCGCTCACTTCAAATCGTCCTGCGCTGAGGTTCAGCAGAAAGCTCGTGGCTGCGCCGAAGAGCGCGTTCAGAGCCACGCCCGCAAGCAGCAGATGTTCTGCGCTGGCTTCGCGTTTCGCCAGCGCCATTACCGCGAAGGTGGCTACAAAGGCACCCGCGATGGAGGCGAGAGGTAGCGCTAATACGGAGTTCGCGGCCCATCCCAAAGCCAGCGCGGCCACAGCCCCCAGGGCCCCGCCGGTGCTGACACCTAAGAGACCAGGGCTCGCCAATGGGTTGCGAAAAAAGGACTGCATCAGCACACCCGAAGCGGCGAGGCTCGCGCCCACGGCGACGCCCACCAAGGCTCGCGGCAGGCGGAAATCTACCACCACCGTGCGAGCGAGATCGGAGCCGCGCCCCATCAGGACCGCCACGACTTCCGTGGGCGCAAGCCGCACTTCTCCAAAGGCGAGGGAGCCGAGCAGCGCCGCCCCCAGCAGCAGGGCGAGCAGCGTCATCGGCGCCTGAATTTTTTTCATCTGAAGCGCTCGGGATGAAGGGCGCGGGCCAGCTCTTCGTAGGCATCCAGCCGCGCCTGGGCGGTGGAGGCCATGCGCGGACCCGACACCAGCACCACGCGACCTTGCTTCATCGCTGGGAGAAATTTGTAGGCTGGAATTTCACGCAGGCGATCCACAACGCGGCTGCCCTCTTCTCCGCTGGCCACGAGGGTCTCGACGTTCCAGGTGAGGAGCTTCTCGGCGGGCGTCGGCTGGTGGCCTTTCAGCCCTGCTTCGGCGGCGACGTTCAAGGCTCCCGCGTGATCGCAAACATCCTGGAAGGTCGTCTCAGCTCCGGCAGTGAAGGGGAAGGTGCTGGCGGCCAGAACCCGCACGGGACAGACGCCTTGGAGCTTGGCTTGGAGTGTGGCGACGCGCCCTTGCCACGCCCGAATACATTTTTCAGCGCGGTCAGGATGGCCCAGCGCGGCGCCGATTTCCCGAGTGTTGGCGTAGAGATCGTCCAGACTCTCGAAATGTTCGAGGCTCAAACATTTCACGCCCGCGCGTTGCAGCAGCGACTTGGTTTCCGCCCGGGTATAGCTGGCGATGAGCACGAGGTCTGGATGAAATTTCAGAATGCTTTCTGCATCGCTGGTCTGGAGGGTCGGATATTTGCTCGCTTCCATCGCCACCGGACTGAAGACCTTATCCTTCGCCAAGTGGCTCAGCGCCACGATCTGCGAAGGGTCCGCCAAGGCCAGCAGCAGCTCGTCCGTGCCGACGGTTTGGGAGACGACCCGCTTCGGGGGCGCCGCGAAAAGGGCGAGGCTCAGCGCCCAAGAAATCACGAGCAGCCAAGCCCAGCCCTTTCGCATGAGATATCTCCTAGATTGAAAAGAAAGAATTAAAATCGGTAATTAATGGTGATCTCGTTAGTGTTCCCTGAAGTATCCGTAGCAACCGCCCTGACGGGTAGGTATCCGCTCCCAGTGTAATCCGGGCCGATGTCCACCGAATAGGGTGCCGCAGTGGCGGCCCCAACCCAATCAGATCCAATGTAGAAATCTACACGATCCACCGCGACGTTGTCCCTTGCATTCACGGAAAGACGGAAGCCAATAATTTCAAATCCAGAACGGAGTTTAATCACTCTTAGGTAGGAAAGGGTTGGAGGTGTCGTGTCACCGCCGCCGTTTTGAACATTGAAGCTGACGGATGGGGAGGTGCCAATGTTTCCAGCCGCATCGAAGGCCTTGGCTACAAGGATGTGAGAGCCATTGGTCGATTGCGTGGAGTCAAAACCGGCGCTGAAGTTCGACGCCGTTGGGTAGGGCTGATTGGCTGGCGCGGTGGCCCTCAGCATATTGTCCACATAGAATTCCACTTTCGAGACACCCTTGTTATCTGTGGCGTATGCACTGAGCGCAATGGTGCCGCTGCCGCCGTTCACGGATGCCGAGGCTGAAGGCGGCTCGGAATCATTACTCAACGTGAAGGTGATGGGGTTGGACACTCCCGAATTATTCGCCGCATCGAAGGCCCGCGCATAAAAGGTGTGGGGTCCATCTGGGTAGGCTGTCGAATCCTTCCAGATGGTCCCGCTGGCGCTCGCGAGGCTCCCCACAACCTGATCATCGATTAGGAAGTCCAGACGCCGCACCGCCACGTTGTCCGTAGCCGTGGCGGTGAATGAGATGTTCCCTCCGGTGCCGTCCTCCCGGGCCTGTGTCACCACGGGAGGTTCTTGATCGAGGGCATTCTGCACATTGAAAGAAAGGGAGGGTGTGGTGGCGGCATTTCCGGTGGTGTCGTAGGCCTTCGCGTAGAGGCTGTGGGCCCCATCGGGGACCAAGCTGGAATTGAAGGTCGTTGTGAAGGTCTGGGAGGTCGGGTAGGGCTGCGCAGCGGGGACAGTAGCCCGGAGGGAACCGTCCACGTAGAACTCCACCTTCGCGATGCCCACATTATCGGTGACCGCCACGCTCAAGGGAATCTGGCCAACGGAGCCGCCGACGGCCAGATTGCTCAACACGGGAGGCTGCGTGTCTTGAACCGTATTTCCGAGCTTGAAGCCCAGGATCGAGTTATTCAGCTTTGAGACTTCCTCGTACTGGTTATCTGGATCAATTGTAATATCAACATCGTTAATATTTACACCATCTATAACGCTTGGAATTTCAACACTACATGTTGCACTTATCTTAACAATTTTTGAAACTGGATCGCCATTTGCTGGGTAAACGAGACCCCGAAACGCAGATGCATCTGCTATGGTTCGGCCACGATAAAAAACTCGTAATCTAGGGTACACATCATAAGTAATAACCCACATGAGTTCTTGGCATCGCATAGGCGGACATATGTTGATATTCTGTTTGGATCCAATGTTATCACTAACAATTTCCAACTTAATATTCCCCGAAGCCAAGGGTGTGGCATGGACCTCCTGGATCGTGAAATCGTATAGCCTCGGATGGATGTAGATGGACTTGGATAGTGCCTGGTTGTTTCGGTTCACATCCGCCAGATCCCCGTCCTCGTCCAATTTGATGGTGAGCGTGTGGTTCCCTTGGGTGGGATTGTCCCAAGTGATTTTGGTGGAGGCATCTTTGTACGGGAACATCCGCACAGGGTGGTCGTTCCCATCCTTGAAGATGGACTCCTTCACCTTGGTTCCATCCACGAACAGCCGTGCTTTAAGCGGTGTGAAAGGCGAGGTGCTACTAGGTCCAAGGTTGGTCGCGGACACGGAAAATTCCAGTGGGGTCGCCTCACTGGGCTTCTCGACACTCCAGGAAAAATCTTTGATTGCGAAATCGCATTTGTTGAAGCCGAGTGTGAGAAGGCGACGATTGCTTTCTGGGCCTCCCTTTGTCCAAAGGACCTTGCTTGTGCTTCCGATGCAGTAATCGAAAGTTCCGATCAAATCCAATTGCCAGGGTCGACGGTACTCATCAATCAACAGAAAGGTGTCGAGAAGCCCCAGGTCGTTGGAATGAAGCACATCATGGAAGTCCAATACCAAACGGGTTGGGTATTTATGGATGAGGAATGAACCTTGGAGACGGGCCCTCACCCTCAAACAAGCGAAAGAGACCCGACCCTCCACGTAGGCTGTGATCTTCCCGTAGGGTGCGATCATCCAGTATATGGCCCTTTGTTCGCTGGCTTGCTTCAGCTCGTCAAAATTCGGTGGAACCTTGATAGCTTCGTCTACAACGGCTTTGGGGGTCTTGCCTTGCTCAATGCCATAGTCCAGCTTGATCCCCACCTCCAGGCACCACCAGAAAGGCCCAATGGGGCCGCACCATTGGTAGCCCTTCCCCCGGCCCCCCAGATCAACGGCCCCGGTTTTGCCGCTCCAGTCGTTCCAGTCAACGGCTGGGAAATTGACCCCAAACCAGGCGTAGTCCATCCCAAACCGGCGCCTGCTGGGATCTTGGGTATGGAAGCCCGCTTGGGCCCAGAACTCTAAAACCTTAAGCTCGATGCCAATGACTTTGAAGAATAGGCCGCCATCAACGCGGGCATCCGCGTAAAACCCACTGTCCCATCTCCCTCCAGCCCCCGCACCGGCGGTAAGACGGCCATAGGCCCCTAGGAATCCCAGATCCCCTCCGGCATTGAGATTCCACGAATGGCAATTGAACTTGTCTTGCGTGGGGTCATATCCCAATCGCTGGGCCATGTCCGCGCAGTCCCGCGATGAACCTCCGGGGACGTCGGATGCGGCAGCTGTGGCCGCGCGAGGCGGGGCAAGGCGGGGATTCATCCGTGCGGCGCGGGTGAGGAGCTGTTCCGCATGAGGCCCTGGGAACGCCTGCAAAGTCAGGGCCGCAGCCTGCTGAACACTGGGAGAGCTGTCCTCCAGAGCTAGCTCAAGGAAGGACAAGGCCGTATCCCGTCGCGATGCGCCAAGGGCGGCGACCAGGATTCGTTTTTCACCTTCATCCTTGGATTGAAGAAAGCGGGCTCCAAGTTCGTTAAGGATTCTGTTGGTGAATTGCGCTTCGTCTTGACCGAGCTTCCCTACCAGGGACGCCAGGGCGAATTTGGCCATGTCCTGGGGAGCCCCTGCCGACCGGAAAGCATAGTGTTCCAATCCCGCCAGGAGTGTTTTTGAAGGATGGGCTTGGGCCTGGAGGGAAAGCAGGGCCTGGGCCCGGACCTCATTGGCATCGGCTGGATCCATGAGTACCTGCAACAGAATTTCCTGGGCATCGGAGCTGCCCACCATGCCGAGGGCGAAAACGACCTCTTTCCGGGCTTGGGGGGATAGACGCCCGCTCTTGAGCCAATCCACAGCGGCTTGAATCTCCCCGGCTTCGCGCATGGCACGCGAGAGGTGAATACCCTCCCCCAATGGATTTGGTAGCTCTGCGAGGGCCGATAGGGCTTCACTTAGGTCGGTGGCAGACTGAGGGCTAGAAGGAGTGGGATGGCAACCTACCTCGGCATGGAGGGATTCCATCGGACCCCAGGAGGTCTCCTGATTTAGTTTGGACGACGAAGCGTAACTCGTGAGTGCAGCGCTATTGAAGACCAGGTTGGCCTGGAGCTGGTTGGTACCGTTGACGGCGAATTCGCCGCTCGGGCTTGGGGCACCCGCGTTTTGCATGCGCAGGCTGTCCATCAGATTCACGGATAGGATGTGGTTGCTGCCATCAAGCTGGATCCGGGTCTCTCCGGTATGGGCCAAGGTCGAAGCAATGGGTTTCTGGCTTCCGTCAGAAATATCGTATAGACCTGCACCTGGCGCGTACTCGGTGTAGCCCAGCTTTTTTCGGAGGATCAAACCGTCGGCACCCCGCTCAAAGTGAGCCTGGTACTTCCCGGAGGAATCCTCGGCCACCGTATCCATGGAGGTGTTCGGCTGGATCAAGCGGTAGTCGAAGAGGGAAGCGACGCCGCGCAATGCGTTTTTCACGCCCTCGACATCCTCCGTGGCCAAACCGGGATAAGTGGCCGGGAATTGGATTCCCAAAACGGTTCCATCAGCGCCTTGCTGAACCTTGGTGGCCCGCTTCAAAGCATCTCGGATCTCCGTCTTGATTGGCTGGGAGACTAGGCCGCCCGACACATCCGTTCCTTGCAGCTCCAGGGGCTCGTCCAACTGCAAAAAATATTCGCCTGAAACAGGGCTGGGTGTGAGACGGACTTTGGATTTCAGACGCGAGGCCACGTCCCTGGAATCGCTGCTCCCCGTTTCCGTAGTACTGGCCATGGTCCCGGTGATGGTCGTATCCAGGTCATACACATAGGCGGTGGAGGCGGCCACCACCGTAGGCGCTGTGGGACTATCCCTGGCAGTGTCGGTACCAGGCGAAGTCTCCACACTGCGCTGAATCGCTGTGGCGAAAGACGCGAGCGAAGGACCCAGAGCCGCCGCCCAAGCGGGTTTGAACAGGACAGGGATCCCCAACAAAAATGTCGTGAGCAGCAAAGCTCCGAGCCGCTTCAGGGTACGGTTGGGGATAGACGTTTGATTCTGCAGCGACACGCGCATTCCTACAAAGGGTTTAGATCCAGCGTTAGGACTTTGTCTTCGTATCCAGACTTCAGATCGGCGGCGGAACATCAGTACCTAACCCTCAACTCCATGCTGACCACGGGCGACTGGGCCGGGAAGTTGTAAACGGTGTAGGCGTCGTTCTGGAAATCCGTGCGGCGGGCCAGCCAGTCGGCCTTGCTGACGCGGGGTTGCAGCAGATGGTCCCCTCGCAGCGCTGCGTCTACTTTGGGTGAGAGCTTCCAGGTGAGGGCGGCGCTGAGATCGTTGAAATGGATGTTGGAAGGCCCCAGCTTGGCCGGGAAGCCGCCGAAGGACTCGTAGCGTGAGCCCTGCCAGGACCAACTGAGATCCCCCCGGAAATCGCCGCAGGTGGCGTCCGCCCGGGTCCCAAGGGTGTTGAAGGGTCGGCGCAGCACGGCGGCGCTATGGAGCTGATCCGCCTCGGGCGCCTTGAGATCCCGGGCTTCCTGGTTGCGCCAAAAGCCCTCGATTCCCCAGGTGGCGGCGCGGTAGCCCGCAGAACCCTCGACCCCCTGGAAGCGCAGATCCTGGCCATTCGCGTAGGTGAAGGTGTTCAGATCGAAGAGCACCGCCGAGTCGAAGGTGGTGCGGAAGGCCTCGACTTTCGCTTGCCAGGGACCGCAGGTCCAGGAGCCACCCAACTGGAGGAAGCGGCTCTTCTCGTTTTGCAGGGCAACGCCATCGCTGGTGGCGTTGTACATGACCTGGTAGAGCAACGGATTGCTGAAGGCCGAGCCGCCGCTGGCGTAGATGCGGAAGCCTGCGGGGAGCGTCCAGTTCAGGCCCACCTTGTACGTGGCTTGAGAGTTCTTCGTGTCCGGGGCGCCCGGCCCGCTGGTGAAGGAGAAGTTCTGGGAATCCCGCTGGCTCCGCGCCGAGAGGGTGAGGCGCAGGTCCTGGGTGAGGGAGTTGGCATAGTCCAAGGAAAGAGCGTCGTGGCGGCCCTTTCCCTGACCCTGGGGGTAGGTCGTCTTTGCGGTGTCGTCGATATGCTCAACGCCAAATGAAAAAGAGTGTTTGTCGAGAATCCAGTTCAGGCTGGCCTGGATCTGGGTGCGACGGCTGCCGTAAGGGTCATAGCCCCCGCCACTGAACTTGGGCTCCCGGCGATCCTCCCGGGACTGCCCGACCATCAGCTCGTAGCTCAGGTCCGGGCGCAGGGAGCCGCGCAGGGTGGCCACCAGCTGCTCGTTGCGCTGGGCCACCTCGCGGTTCGCGTCATAGGTGCTTTCGGGGCGCGGCGCGACGCCGAGGCTCACGCTCTTCCAGGGCAGGGGCGTGCCCGCGAAGGCGTTGCGGTAGGTGAGGGTCAGAAGGTGGCTCTCGCCGAGCTGCTGGCCGAGGGTGAGCAAAGTCCCAGCGGCCCGGAAGGGCTTGGCGCTCTCCGTGGCCTGATCCTCGCGGCTGCTTTGGAAGGCGAAGCGCGCCCAGCCCTTGCCCCAGCCAAAGGCATCGTTCAGATCAATGTGGCTATGGCCCTGGGTCCCGCTGCCGATGGCCCAGGCGCCGGTGAAGCCGGAGTTGGCCGGGGCGTCGGTGTAGAGGGCGATGACGCCGCCCATGGCGTCGCTGCCGAAGCGGCTGGAGCAGGGACCTTGCTGTATTTCCACCCGCACCACTCCCGCGAGGCCGAGATCGCTGAGGTTCACGCCCAGGCCCGAGGCGTCCGTGATCCGTAGTCCGTCCAGGGTCACAACCACGTCCTGGGGGCGGGTGCCGCCAAGGAGCGGCTGCGCGACGGTGCCCACGCCCCCGGTAGAGGTGGACTGGCCCGGCAGCAGCCGCTGCAGGAGTTCGGCCAGGTTCCGCGCGCCGCTGCGCTGGATGGCTTCCAGATTGAAGACCCGCACCGCGTTGGGCGTTTTGTCCAGATCCACCGGAGCGCCTTCGGCGGTGACGGTCACGGTGGCAGCGGCGCTGGCCTTGGGTTTAGGTGTTTCGGTTGCGGAAGTTTCCGCCGCCAAGCGTGCGCCCATCGCCAGAAGAAAAAGAAGTCGGGTTGAAGTTTGAGTTGCCATTCACGCCTCCACGCATGAAACGCAAAGGGCATGGGAGGGCTACGCCGAAGGGCGGCGACCCCTCCGCTCCCTCGGCGGTGGTCTTGGTCCTGAATCGGTCTCCGGGCTCGCACGCGACAGAGATCAGAGGGATCTCCCCGGAGCCTTCCCGGCGCGGCGCGCCAGTGACTCCTGGCCGATCACCAGAAGAAAGCTTCCGGGTCGGGCCTCCCATGAAACCTGAATTTCATAGGGTGCATACCGTTGCGGGGCAGCGCCGGATTCTCACCGGCTTCCCGTGCATCCAGCACACGTTGTAAGCATTCAGAGTTTCAGGTACGGCGGTTTTACGCAAGCCTAAGCTCGGTTTCTGGGCCTCGGGCCTCAGGCATCGTTGTTGTGGGTCGCTTCGTAGGCCCGAAGAGGGGGATGCGCCATCCGAAAACAACAACGAGGCCCGAAGCCTGAAGCCTTCTGACAATTAGCACACCTGCAAAATCCGCTCTAGGGATGCCGACTCGCGCCCGTGGGCATGGTGCGATTGTGATAGCGCAACACGGCGCGATTGGATCCGTGAATTTCCAATTTGGAAATACCCCAGGGCTGCCAGGCCAGATCCAAGGCTCGCTCCAAGGGCAGGCCCATGAAGTGGGAGAGGATGGCTCGCAGCGGGCCGCCGTGGGTGAAGATGAGGGTCGGTACATCTCCTTCGATGGCGCCTTGAAAAGCCAGCAGGGCGCGGCTCGCGCAGTGGGCAAAACTCTCGCCACCCGGTGGCGTGCCCAGTACTGGATTGGCGAAGAAGGGTTCCGCGCCTTTGATCTCAGGCCACGGAATGCCTTCCCAATCGCCGAAGGATTGTTCGCCGAGATCCGGCAGCACCAGCGCGGGGAGGCCTAAATCCAGCGCGTGAAGCTTTGCCCGCTGCGAATCTGAAGTCATCACTCGCTGAATGCCCGTGGCGAGTAATTCCTGCTTGATGACCGGCCAGGCACGATGGCCCGCTTCACTTACAGGCATGTCAAAACGGCCCAAAGGCGCGCCTAGGTCTGAAGCCGCCGTGGGGCCGTGTCTCATCAGGAAAAGGGGGATCACCCTTTCATCATCACCCTGATGCTTCCACCTTAGCGACCGTTAAGAAATAACCAGTGCTTTCTGGTTAATTCGTTGCGGGCGCTAATGCCGTTCTTGCCTTTGGAACGAATGGTTAATTTTTGAACGATAGCTTAGTAGGCGAATCCTTCCGTAGGTTCGTGACACTCTAAGGGCGATGCCCGCCCGACAACCCCTCCAAGCAAGTCCGAAGCTGCTCGCGCTGCAGAAGGATTTTCAGCAGATCGCCAGTTTGGCGGGCTTTCTGAATTCGAGCATTGATCCACCCCAGATGCGGCTTTTCTTCACCCTATATGGCCGCGTTACCGCCGAGACCGAAGAGGCCGCCGCCGAAATCATAGCGCCGCTCCAGGCTTGGTCCGATCAGCTCGCCGTGGACCTTCGGGAAGGCAGTTCATCGGCCATCCTGCCGCCGCAAATCCAAGTCAGTGCGCCCCAAAAACTGCCCAATGAAGGTTGGTACGTGGTCTCCACCATCAACTTCAACACCAAGGTCACAGACACCAGCTACCTGCGCGTGCGAACGGCGGCCCTGGCCGCGTACAAGAAAGCCATTGCGCTGCGGGATGGTGGCTTCAACGCACCGGTACCTGATCTAGTGGTGGGCCTGGAAAACCCGGAAGTCCCAGGGCTTTCTGAAGCGCCTGGGCCGCCTTTGCTCGATGGCTGAATTGAGCTTTCACCTGGTCGGGAAGCTCGCCGAAGGTTGAATCAAATCCTTGTGGGATGAAGATGGGGTCGTAGCCGAAACCCCGCGTCCCACGTGGCTCTGAAGCCAGTGATCCTTCGACGCTGGCTTCAAAAAAAAGCAGTTCACCCGTCTCGATAGGCGTCAGGGCCAGTACGCAGACGAAGCGTGCGCTTCGCTTCGCACCATTCGCATCAAAGGGAATCATCGCCAACAATGCGCGATTTTTTTCATTACCGGAAAGCCCCTTGGCGAAACGCGCCGACAGAACACCTGGGCCGCCCCACAGCGCGTCCACGCAAAGCCCGGAATCGTCCGCCAGCACGGCGTCTACGGGCTCTAAGCCGCCGCGTTTCCACCAATCGCGCGCGAAAGTTGCTTTCTGGGCCGCGTTGTCTCGAAAAAAGGCGCCGTCTTCTGGAATCTCTGGTGCCGACGTCGGCCAGGGGACGAGCGCGATACCCGGTAACAGCCCCGTGAATTCGCGCAACTTGCCCGGGTTGCGAGAGGCGAGGAGAAGCCTCATCAGCACCCCACCACCTCGGTGTACCAGCTCCGCGCACGCTCGGGCGTAATGTTGCCGTGGATCAGAGCACGGCCATCTTGAAACAAGGTGATGTCCCAGTCTCCATCGCGGCCTTTGAGGGTCATGCCGAGTGGCTTCCAGGGGCTCCCTGTGCGGGTTTCCAGGCGCAGTTGAAGCGCGTCAAAATCGAGCCTTCCAGGTGGATTCACGCGGATCTGCACGCCCTCCAAACCGCAGAGTTCAGACGCCTTCATTGTCCATCGTGCGTCGAGGAATTCGGTGATTTTTCCGGTGCAGAAGCGGCAACGGGATTTGGGTGGATGCAGGAATTGGCGCTCGTTGTCCCACAGGTTAAAGCGCGCGAGTTCAAGGTGCGGTTCTTTGCCAGTCAGAATTTTCATGGCTTCCAGCGCGGCCCAGGATGCAATGACACCGACGGCGGGGCCCAGCACCCCTGCGGTGTCGCAAGTGTCCACGTCGCCAAAGGCTGGGGGTTCTTCAATAAGGCAGCGCAAACAAGCCGTGCGGGGCATGCAGATGGGCCATACGATACCCTCGGCGCCGATGGCACCGGCGTAGATCCATGGCGAGCCTGTGAGAATGGCCACATCGTTGATGAGAAAGCGTGCTTCAAAATTGTCGGTGCCGTCGCAGATGAGATCAAATCCCGAAAGTAATTCCCGTGCATTTCCAGAGGTAAGATCCGCCACCACGGAGCGTAATTCAACGCTTGAATTGGCCTGCGCAAGCCTCATCGCGGCTACATCCGCCTTGGGTTGGCCCAGGTCCTCTTCCAGATAAAGCAGTTGCCGTTGAAGATTGCTGCGCTCCACCAAATCGCGATCAATGAGCGTGAGATGGCCCACGCCCGCGCGCGCCAGCCACGGTGCGATCACCGACCCGAGCGCGCCGAGACCCACGATGACCACGCGCTTGGAGCGCAGGGTTGCGTCGGCCTGGGCGCCGAGAAAGATTTGCTGTTTGGAGTAACGGGACATCAGGTGAGTCTCAAGCTTCAAGGCCGAAGTCTCAAGCCCTGGTTATTGAGTCCTGAGTCCTGGGACCTGGGGTTCAATTTGGAGGCGGCCTACGGCCGCACTTAAATTTAGTGCGCCGAAGGCGCTGCCATCAGACCTCAAGACCCAGGTCCCAGGACTCAGGACACAAAAAAACGGGCCGAAGCCCGTCTTTTTTATCGCGTATGTGATGTTAGTTCGCGGCGCCAGCTTTTTGGGCTTCGGCCATGGCGGCCTCGTACTCGGCCTGCAAGCGGGCGGCGTTGGAGATGGCGAACTTGTAGACGTACTCGAAGCGGTCGGCGCCCTTGGTGAGGCCGATGATCACTTCAAAAACACCCTCGGCACCCACTTCAAAGGGGCTGGCGATGACGTTGAAGGTGCCTTCCTTGGCGCCCTCGGGGATGTTGACATCGCTGTCACGGATGATGTCCTTGCGCTCACCGGCGGGGCTCACCACCGAGAAGCTGAACTTGAACTGGCCATCCATGCGGGAGAATTTGCTGAAGAAACATACCTTCGGAAGGATGAAGGGCACTTCGGGGACGACGATGTGATGGTCGTAAAGACCCATGAGCGAGGTCTTGCCGCCCATTTCCTGGCGGATGTCATCGCAAAGCAGGGTGAACTCGTGCTTGGGGGCCTTGATTTGGACTTCTTGCATGGGAGCTCCGTGGGATGGTCAACAAAAGTTGAAGGGCCAGTTTATCGCCGAAGGAGCGTCCGTCCAAGCTAAGGTTTTTTCATGGCACCTCATCGTGTTCCCCCCCTTGGACTTCTGAGACCGGTTTTCTTCAGGCTGTGTGGGGCCCTGGTCCTTGCGGCGGGCCTCTTGCGGGCCCAAGAACTCAAACTCCAAGTCCTGGGAACCACCGATCTGCATGGCCATGTGCTGGCCAAGGACACGTTCTCGCTTCAACCCGATAATCAGGGCTGGGCCAAATTGGCCACGCTCATCCGACGGCAAAAGGCAGAGAATCCCAACACGCTACTGATTGATAGCGGCGACACCATCCAAGGCGAGCCCATCAATTACGTCAGGACTCGCCTGAGGCCTGATTTGCCTGAGCCCTCCATTGCGATTATGAATGAGCTGGGCTATTCGGCGATGGCGCTCGGTAACCACGATTTCAATTGGGGCACTGAGGTTTTGCGGGCTGTGGAAAAACAGGCCAAGTTTCCTTTCCTTTCGGCGAACACGATGCAGACCAAGGGCGGCAAGGCGGCGTTCACGCCCTGGACCAAGGTGAATGTTGGCGGTGTCAGCGTGGCCATCATCGGTTTCACGACGCCCTGGATTCCCAAGTGGGAAGAGCCCGAGAACTATGCAGGGCTTGTGTTTCAAGACATCGTAGAAGCAGCCAAGACGCTGGTTCCGCGATTGCGTGACAAAGAAAAAGTGGATGTGGTCATCGTGACGATGCACTCTGGGCTTGGATCGCTCCCAGGTCGAGTTGGTGACGAGAATCAGGCGTTGCGATTGGCGGAACTGGTTCCCGGCATTGATCTCATTCTCAGCGGCCATACCCATGCGCCTATTTCCACGCAACATAAGGGTGTGACCATTCTCCAGGCCTGGGCTCATGGTCGGGCGCTAGCGGTGGCGGATTTGAGCCTACAGAAAACGAACGGGCGCTGGCGCGTTGTGGCCTCTCAGGGGCGGTTGATCCTATCCGCTGCGGAGACACCCCTGGATCCTCAAGTGGTGGAGATTACCGCGTCCCTGCTCAATGCCACCGACATTTACCTGAACACGTTTGTGACGAATCTACAGACCGACTTGGATGGCCGCTGGTGTCGCATGGAGGATTCGGCGTTGGCCCAACTGCAACAGGCGGCCCAACGCCAAGCCAGCGGGGCCCAGCTCTCCGCCGTAAATTGGACAAGCTCGCGAATTTTCATTCCAAAAGGTCCGACCTCGGTGCGGCAGTTTTACGCGGTTCAACCCTACGAGAACCGGCTGGTGCGCATCCGCATCACCGGCAAACAGCTCAAGGCCTACCTTGAACACGCGGCCAGGGGTTATAACTTCAGCCATGAGCCTGATCTGTTTAACAAGACGGTGCCTTTCTATGACGTGGATCAAATAGATGGCTGTACCTACACCGTAGATCTATCCCAGCCCGTCGGTAACCGCATCAAAAAACTCAGCTATCAGGGCCAGCTCACACGCGAGGAGCAAAGCTTCACTTTGGCGCTCAGCAGCTATCGGTTGCGGGGCGGCGGAGGATACATGGACGCCATTGGCTTCACCGGACAGCCCGAACTCATCACGCCGCAGCTCACGCGCAACCTATTACTGGAGTACGCCCTGGCCCGCCCTAACCTAGCGCCGGCGCCCGTCAACAATTGGCGGACCGTACCGGCCCTGGACCGGGAACGGGTGATGCAGCAAGGGAAATAGGTTATTTAACGGGCACCAGAATCAAGCCACCGCTTGGCTTTTCAAGGACGGCTTCGGTATCCAGGATGCCAAGTAGTTGATGATCCTCGGTGACACCCGTGGGTAGAAAATCCACCGTGCCGTTGGCCAGATCGAGGCGAGCCAGCAAAAGCCCCGTTTTCTTTTCAGAGGGAACCTGTGAAGCCGGGACCGCCGCAAAGGCGACACCCTTACCTAGCCACCAACAAAGCGCCCCTCGCCCCCTGCCCCCAAGGCTCAACGTGGGCGGTGTGGCCTCACTCAGGGTAAACACGGATTCTCCCAGGGGCACGCCCTTGGCTGCGCCGTAGGAACGAAGGAAAAGACTCGCGCCTGTGGCGACGAGCACATTTCCGTCTTCGGCGACGGCGATGCGTTGATCGGGAAGCAGCGAATCGTTCTTCGACTTTTTCCCAACGGTCCAAAGGGTGCTGGCCTTACCGTATTCGCGTTTTTCCATGAAGGTATCCCCACCTCGGTAGATAAGCACAAACCCCTTGGTGTCCCAGGCCACGTCGGTGACCTCTCCAGGCAGTTTGACGGTGTTGCCCGGCTTGCCCGTCTTGTCCACCTGATACAGCGTGGTCCCGGCCACAACCCACGCATTGCCATAGGGGTCCAACACCCATTTTTCTGGAATCACGTTCAACCGGCTGAGATCAAGGCCACCCGTAATGCCAAGATCCTTAATCCAGGTCTGGAGCCTCCGAGAGGCGCCGTCATAAAAAGTGCAGGATCCATCTTTGTCAACCCGTGCCC
>JAYVXV010000098.1:0-2242 GCA_043784905.1 Holophagaceae bacterium
AAATCCTCCGTGTTTCAACCTTGGCGGGCGGAAGGAAACGGAAGACGGAATTGGTGTAAAGACTGTGTAACGAGATGGCGAGGTATGAGGGATGAGGTACGAGGTGTTTGGCGGCGCCTATGGCGCGCCTTGAAATTAATTGCGGCCTTCCGGCCGCATCCGAATTGACCCTCGTACCTCAACCCTCATACCTCACCATCTCCCCTTGGGTGCATACGGTCGTACAGCGCCCGCAGGCGGGCTTGGTGAACGTGGGTGTAGATCTGCGTGGTGGAGATATCGGCATGGCCGAGCATCGCCTGGACGCTTCGCAAGTCGGCCCCGTGATCGAGCAGGTGGGTTGCGAAAGCATGGCGCAAAACGTGAGGGCTGATGGCCTGGCGTGGGATACCTGCCTGCACGCCGTACATTTTTACGAGTCGCCAAAAATGTTGCCGAGTCATGGGCTCGCCGCCACGCCCCGTGAACAGGGCGTCGCCTTGGGGTTTGAACCCAGGGCGCAGGACGAGCCACCGTCGGATCCAGTGCTCAGCGCCTTCTCCAAAGGGAATGAGCCGTTCTTTGCGCCCTTTTCCCATCACTTTCACGAAGCCTTCGTCCAGGAAAACACCCATGGCCGACAAGGTGGCCAATTCAGTCACCCGGAGGCCCGACGCATAGAGCAATTCCATCCAGGCGCGGTCCCGAACACCCAGCTCGGTATTGAGGTCCGGTGCGGCAAGCAACGCTTCGATTTGGCTTTCGCTCAAGGTTTTGGGCAGCAGGCGCGGTGGGCGGGGGGGGCGCACCACGGCCTCGGGACCGACGGCGCCCTCACCTTCCATCCTCAGGAAAACCAGGAACTGACGCAGGGCTGAAGACAATCTTGCGATGCTGCGGGGAGCCTTACCTTCGGAATGCTGTGATACCAGAAAGGTATTGATCCGATCACGGCTCAGATCCGAGGCTGGGATTTCGCGCTCCGTGGCCCAGGCGGCGAGAAATCGGAGATCCGAAAGGTAGCCCGACACGGAATTGGGCGAAAGGCGCCGCTCTACGGCGAGATGGGACTCGAATTCTTTCAGGGATGCGCCCCAGCCAAGGGGCCAGCCACCTTCGGGTGCTTCGGGTCTGGGGGCGCGGGGCATGGAAAAAGGCTACCCGGCTTGGAGTCACGCCTGGGGCGTGATAGCCTCCTCAAGTTCCAATTCAGGAGAACCCCATGGCCGAAATCCGCAAAAAAGTTATCGCGATCATCGCTGAACAGCTCGCCAAGCCGGAGGATTCCATTTCCGAAGGCAGCAATTTCGTGGACGATCTCGGGGCCGATAGCCTTGATACGGTCGAGATCATCATGGCCATCGAAGAAGCTTTCGGTTTAGAGATTCCCGAGAGCGAGCAAGAAAAGATCAAGAACGTGGGCGATGCCATCGCCTACATCGAGAAACACTCGAAGGGCTGAGATATTCCACGATTCTGCGCGCCGCATGGAACGAAATCCGTGCGGCGCGTTTTCTTTGGCATCAGGCCTGATTCCCGAAGGCCCCGCCACCCGAATCCGCGATAATGAACCTCGTGAGGAATACGCCATGAGCACACCCATCAGCCGCCGCCGCGTTGTCATCACCGGCATGGGAACCATCAATCCATGCGGGAATACCGTCGAAGCCACCTGGGCCAATCTACTGGCGGGCAACTCGGGCATCGGCCTTATTGATCGCTTCGATGTCACGGATTACGCATGCAAGATTGCGGGCCAGGTGAAGGGCTTCAACCCGGATGATTCCATTGATAAAAAAGAACAGAAGAAAATGGACATCTTCATTCAATACGCCATGGCCGCAACCCAGGAAGCCATGGTGGACGCGGGGTTTGCCGACAAGGAGATGCCCAAGTCAGAGCGTGAGCTGTTCGGCGTTCTCATTGGGTCTGGCATCGGCGGTCTGAGCACCATCTGGGAAGAAGCCAACGGCTATCGCGGCCCTCGCCGCACCAGCCCCTTCTTCATCCCGAGCCTCATCATCAACCTCGCGTCGGGCTTCGCGTCCATTCGCCACGGCTTGCAGGGCCCCAACAGCGCCGTGGCGACCGCCTGCGCCACAGGCACCCACGCCATTGGCGATGCAGCGCGGCTCATCATGCATGGCTATGCGGATCGCATGGTGGCGGGTGGCGCAGATAGCGTCGTGAACGAACTGGGCGTCGGGGGTTTCGCTGCGATGCGAGCGCTTTCCACTCGAAACGATGAGCCGCAAAGGGCGAG
>JAYVXV010000099.1:0-22077 GCA_043784905.1 Holophagaceae bacterium
CGAATTCGGAGGTCATCCATTTCGCGGCGTCCACTTGGTCGTCCAGATCCTTCCCTCCCATATGGCGATAAATTGCCGTTCGCCAAGCCCGACCGTAACCCGCGCTGCCGCGATAGTCCAAGTCGAGGACCAAGAATCCGCGCTCCCTGAGCAGGTGGTGGAACATGAATTCGCGGGCGTAGTTTGACCATCCATTGTGGACGTTTTGCAAGTAGCCCGCGCCGTGGACGAAAATCACGCCTGAGCCACCAGGCTTCCAATCTTTGGGCTTGTAGAGTCGCGCTGGAACTTGCGTTCCATCCCTTGCGGGGACCATAACGATGGGTGGCGCGGTCCAGGGATAGGCGCGGAATTCGGGCGTGGTCGAGAGGGTCACTTGGGTCGGCTGCGTACCGGAAATGGGCTGAACGAAAAGTTCAGGCGGGCGATTGGCGAAGGAGGCAAGGTCCGCGATCATTTGGCCGTCTGGGGAAGGCGTGGTGGCATGAAATCCTACGGCAGTAGTGATCCGTTGGCGATGTCCGCCATCTAAATCCATGCGCCAAAGATGTTGTTCGGCGGGGCCGCCTTCGTGGGTTGTGAGCCAGAAATGGCTGCGATCTTCGGAAAGTTTGGCACTGAGGACTTCCCATTTTCCTGCCGTGAGCGCCTTAGGTTCTCGGCGATCTTCGCCCGCGAAAGCCACGCGATAGAGATGGGAAAAGCCCGTAACCTCGCTTTGAAAAAACACATCGTCATCGTTGAGCCAACCAAGTGTAGAAGCGCCTGGGCCGCCCACCCAGGCATCACAGTGCTCGGTGGCGATGACACGCAATTTAGCGGAGACTAGGTCCAGGGCGAAAACCCATCGGTCCTTGTTATCAGCGGCTCGGCCCAGCAGCACCGCCTTGGTGCCGGGCTCATTCCAAATCACCTGGGACAGCCGCAACGCGCGCTTTTTATCGGATGTTTTCGGGCCGGAACTCGCATCCTTGGTTGGCTCTTTGAGATCGGTTTCTACGGTCCTGGCTTCGCCGGTTTTCACATCCAGAAGCACCATTTGGGAGGCTGCCTGTTCATCACCAACTTTGGTTCGGCCCGGGATGGGTTCGGTGTAGGCGGACTCCGTGACGAAGGCCGGGACCATGGTGGCTTTTGCTTTCGGATGAGTGGCGGAGGTCATGGCCACAACGTAGTGTTCATCGGGGCTCAGGCGCAGGCTCATCACGTTGGCGCCGGTCGGAGGGGACCACGGCTTGCGCGGGTGTTCGATCTTTCTCTTGGCTTCATCGGCTTCACGTTTCTCGGCGCGGCGGCGCACCACCTCCAGCAGGCTCCGCTCCTCGGCCTTGATCCATTCTTGGCTTTCGGTCCCCTTCTCTTTGTCTAGCTCTTTGCCGCTGCGGAGGTCCGTCCACTGCGCCAGATCTCCATCCGTGAGCGAAAGGGTGAAGAGGTTGCCACCGCGCATAAAGGCCAGGCGCTTTCCATCCGCCGTGAAGGCCGCGTCACTTTCGGAGTCCACGGTCTCCGTGATGCGATGTCTGGCGTTGGTTTTTAGGTCATAGACGAAGAGATCACCGTCCTCAACAAACGCGATTTTAGAGCGATCTTTTGATCGTGTCCCAAAGGTAGGCGGCGCGGTTTTAGCTTCTGCCTCGCTGAGTTTCCTCAACCCCGTCCCATCGCGATTCACTTGGTAAGTGTCCGCATCCTTTTCGATGGCATCGGTGGCCTGTTTCCACTGAAAGTAGAGCTTCGATCCATCGCCGGACCAGCGCAGGCCCGTGGGTTCGTGACCATAGAGCGCTGGCCCCTTCATAATCCAATCCACTGAGAGCGGTGTTTGGGCCGATAAGGGCGCCGACAGGATCATCGCCAAGGCTGGAACGAAAAACAGGGTGGGGCGTCGGATCAACATGGTCCCACTTTAGCGACCATCATTTAACGAGGCATACTTAAATTTCGACCTTGAATCAACCTCGAAGGCGTTCAGGCACTTCTGCCAACGCCCATTCTTCTTGGGTTCCGGTCTCCAGGTGTTTGACGGCGACGGTGCCTTTTTCGAGTTCGCCGTTCCCGAGAATCAACGCGAGTTTGGTTCCATTTCGGTTGGCGTAAGCGAGGGATTTTTTCAGGGCTCCACCGCGCGTTTCGAGCTGGACGCTCAACCCAAGAGCCCACCATTCACGGGCCAGTTGGAGGGCTTTCGTGGAGGCCGCATCGCCCAGTGGAATCAGTAGGGCGGGTGGATTGAAGGGTGCTTCACCCTGAAGTTGTTTCAGGATCATGGCCAAGCGATCCAATCCTATGGCCCAACCAAAGGCTGGCGTATCGGGACCCCCAAGCTGTTTGACCAAACCGTCGTAGCGGCCGCCCCCCAGCAGCGCAGACTGCGCCCCGAGATCCGAGCTGAGAACCTCAAAGGCGGTGCGAGTGTAATAGTCTAGGCCTCGCACCAGCCGTGGGTTTTCAACGAATGGAATGTTGAGCGCAGTGAGCAATGCTTTCAGTCTTGCGTGATGGGCTTTAGATGCGTCATCCAGAAATTCCACGATGGTGGGGTGGCCTTCGAGTGCGGCCTGGCAGCCGGGATTTTTGCAGTCCAGAATCCGCATGGGATTGGTTTCAATGCGGCGATGGCAGTCCTCGCAAAAGCGATCGGCGCGAGCATCAAAGAAAGCCCTGAAAGCTAAGTTGAACGCGGGGCGAGATTCCGGCGTGCCCACCGAATTCAAGGAAAGCGATAAGGACTTTAATCCCAGCGCGCCCAAAAAATCAAAGAGCATCGCCAGGGACTCCGCTTCGGATTCAGGCGAAGCCACGCCAAAACTTTCGGCGCCGATCTGCCAGAACTGGCGGTAGCGGCCCGCCTGCATACGTTCGTAGCGAAACATCGGCCCGATGTAGTAAAGCAGTTGCGGATCATGGTTGATCAGGAGCTTGTGCTCCACCATGGCGCGCACCACACCGGCCGTGTTTTCCGGGCGCATGGTAACGCTGCGATTCCCCTTGTCCAAAAATTCGTACATCTCTTTTGAAACGATGTCGGAGCTATCCCCCACGCTGCGCTTGAATACATCGGTATATTCCAGGATGGGCGTGCGAATCTCGCGATAGCCGTGGGTACTGAAAATTCGGGTGGCGACTTCCTCCACGTGGCGGAACCAACGCAGCTCATCCCCCATTAGATCCCGCATTCCCTTTACACTCGTAGACATCCCATGACTCCGCGAATCCTGCTCATTCCTTTCATCAGCCTACTGGCTTGGGGCCAATCCCCCAAAATTCCCCTTCGTCTGCCGAGCCTGCCTCCGCGCCTTAAGATCGTGCTGGACGCGGGTCATGGTGGCGACGATACCGGCGCTAAAGGCTCTAAGGGACTATTGGAAAAAGAGGCCGCCCTCACCTTCGCGAAGGAATTGGGTAAGAGTTTGGGTGAAGCTGGATTCGAGGTGGAGATGACCCGCACCGATGACACCTTTATCCCCCTGTGGGACCGCGCCCGCTTGGCCAACGAGGCCGGGGCGGATCTCTTCATCAGCCTTCATCTCAATGCCGCCCGCGCCCGCGCGGCCAAAGGCTCCGAAGTTTATTTTCTTTCGTTGGATCGCGGTGACGAAGACGCCGCTTCCGTAGCGGCCGTGGAAAACGCCGGAGCGGGTGCCAAACCCGGCGCGGAAAGCGTAGTCGCGGGCATTCTCGAGGACTTGGCGCAGAAGGCCTATTTGCAAGACTCTGAACGCCTGGCAGTGGCCATTCAATTACAACTCAACCGATTGGGTGGCATCAAAGAGCGTGGCGTGAAACAGGCCCCTTTCATCGTTCTTCGCGGCGCAGCGATGCCCGCAGTACTGGTGGAGAGTGCCTTCATCTCCAATCCCAAAGAAGAAGCCAAACTCAAAGACCCAGCATTCCTCAAAAAGCTCGCGGCCGCAGTCACCGCAGGTGTCCGACGGTACTTCGCCGGTGCCAATGGAACCTCTTGGCGCAAAGCCATAGGGACCGAGCGCTAGCCCTGTTGCGCCTAGGCATGAATTGGGGCGATGATGAAGCTGCGCCGCACCCGTAGCTCAGCTGGATAGAGCGCTGCCCTCCGAAGGCAGAGGTCGCTGGTTCGACCCCAGTCGGGTGCACCAAAGGATGTAGGAGCACGGGCGAGGCGACGTGCTCCTACGATCTCATCCTCACCGCCGTCTTCACGCCATCCGCATCAATCGCCACCATCACGACCCGCGTGGTGAGCACCAGTTCGCTGGGACCTGATGCTCGATTCATGCGCTCGGCTTTCATTTCCAGGGCCATACCGCAGCGCCGAACTTCGATGATTCGGGCGGCGAGGTTTACGATGTCGCCGGTTTTGCAGGGGCGGAGAAAGCGCACCTTTTCCATTTCAAAGGTTACGAAGGTGTTTTGCGCCAAGCGGTCCGCGTACAGCGCTGCGGCCTCGTCCACCCAGCAGAGCATGGTGCCGCCGAAGAGATTACCGGACACGCCAATGTTCATGGCGAGCACGTGATGGGAGGTGATGTGGTCGAAAGTGGGCTCGGACAGCAGGTCAGACAACGGAGGCTCCTGAATACAATCTTGATCATCCCATCGAAGCCTACTGACTCGCGTCTTGGCAGTCTTATTCTTTTGAATGCCTCGGTACCAAACCTCATCCCTATTTCATCTGGTGCGCCTTTCGTCCGCCACGACCAATGTGTTCAACGGTGGGTGCGTCTTGCACCAAGTGTTTGGCCAGGTCCAGTGCGCGCACCGCCAGCTCCTGCGCGCCTTGGTGCAGCTCCGTGTCGTTTTGCACGAAGGCGACATTCTTCTCCATGTCCTCCGCTGTCCAACCCCTTGAATGGGCGATGTAGGGAAACTGCGGAAATACGAATCCGATCTCACCGAAGAACCCCAGAAGCTGACCCGCCACCGCCTGAATATTGTCTTGACCACCGGTGATGATGAAGGCCGCCACCTTGTTGCGGATAAGTACCTTGTCTGCAATGGTCACCTGATTCTGGATACAGTTCATGCGCTCGCACATTCGGTAGTAGAGCGAGCTGGCGGAACCCCAGCGAATGGGCGTAGCGACCACCACCACATCGGCCCAATGCACCAGCGCCTCGTAGACCTGATCCATCTGATCCTTCTCATCCATCTGCGTGATGGAACAGGGCCAGGTGCAGGCCCGTGCCGCCTTCGAGTAGTAGCCCTCGCAGGCCCTGAAATCTAAATCGTTCAGTTTGATGAACCGCGTCTCGGCACCCTGTTTTTCTGCGCCCTCTAGGGCCGATTCCAGCAGGGCGTCCGAGGTTGAGTAGCGCGGATTCTCGCGGTCCATCACGGTGGTGGAAATGCCCACGACCCGCATGGGGCCGGGTTCACGAACCACAGGTCGAGCGAGTGGGTGGGACGGGTGCGGCGATTTGTGGCGGGGCACGGAGGCCTTGAGATTCACGAAGAGATGGCCGTCTTCGATCTTGGTTTCATGCACAGGAACTTGGTCCGACTCCGATCCGGGCTCCCCAAAACCACCCCGGCAATCGAACTTCCAGTTGTGCCACGGACACACGATGAAATCGCCATCCAAGCGGCCTTCACCCAAGGGGCCACCCGCATGATTGCAAATACCTGAGATGGCACTGAAACGTCCATCTTTGAAGGTCAGTGCAAGGGCTGTGGCCCCCGCTTTCACTTGTTGCAGCTCCTTGCCTTGGAAAGCTTCGACAGGGCCGAGGTCATGCCACTGAGGTTCGTTCATGGTGCCGCCATTTGATATGTCACGAGATGGGCCGATGATGACTCCAAACGAAAAGAAAGCCCACTCATTTGGAGTTGAATATGTCCGATTTGGTTTTGAGCTGGCAAGCCTTGGGTAGGGTTCTCGGGCCCGGCCTCAAGGAATCCAGAATCCGCCTTCATCACGCGGTGCAGCTTGCGGCGTGTGTCGGTCAAAGCCTGTTGACCAAACGACCCGATGATAGCCAAATGGCGCTGTCTTTTCTTGATGGCGTGATGCTCGGAGAACCTTTGCCGCAGGGCTTCCGCGTAGGTGTGCGCCTCGCTTCATGCGCCCTTGAGATTCAGGATCGAGCGGGTGGATTCCTCAGTCATTTTCCGCTATCAGGCCGTACTCAAACCGAGGCCTTGGCCTGGTTGCAGATACGGCTCACAGACCTCGGCCTGGACCCTGAAGGACTCTCCGTTTCAATGCCCTACGAATTACCCCCACCTCCCGTGGCCGACGGCGCGGCTTTTCCAAATGGCCCTTCCGAAGCCTTTGCAGAATTGGCTCGTTGGTACGCCAATGCCGCATCCCTACTGGCTCCACTCGCCAACCAGGAAGACGCCTCAGCCCTGCGCTGCTGGCCTCATCACTTCGATCTCGCGGTGTTATTGCATCTCGATGACCACGCCAATCCCGAGTCGGCCCGATCCATAGGCGTCGGCCTGAGCCCCGGCGACGACAGCTATGCCGAACCGTATTTCTACGTGACACCCTGGCCCTATCCACCTGTAGATGCGCTACCAGACCTGCCCTACGGCCAGTGGCACCGAAGTCCCTGGGTCGGCGCGGTGCTCACCGCCACGGAATTGTTGGCAGGTGATAAGGAGACCCAACAAGCCAGGGTTGAAGCCTTTCTCGTTGCCGCGCTCAAAAATTGCGAAGCCCTGCTCGCCTGATACCGGGGTGCGCTCGGCAAAGACAAACGAAGCCACGGATGGATACCGATAAAAAGAGATCATGAAGCTTTTTTGGCGCCTTCGGTACCTTCGTGTTTTCGTGGTGAATTCTTTTCCCCTGGGTTTATTTCTTCCGCCAGTTCGCCAACAAAATCATTTCTCGCAGCGTCTTCGCCATGGTGATGGCGCTGACGCCGGTGGGATCGTAGTGGGGTGCCAGCTCCAAGCAATCCATGCCCACAAGGCGTCGGCCTTTGAACTGTTTGAGGCCGCCGATGAAGGTCGCATAGTCAATGCCGCCAGGCTCGGGCGTGCCGGTGCCCGGGTAAATACTCGGATCCAGCACGTCCATGTCGCAAGTGAGATAGAGGGGCCGATCGCCAAGCGAATCGAGAACTTTGGTGATCTCCTCTTTGCTGAAAACGTGCAGCGTGCCGTGCTTTTGCGCGATCTCCCATTCTTCTTTGGAGCCGCTGCGAATGCCGAACTGGAAAAGGTTTTGGTAGCCGATCTTGTCCGCCACGCGGCCCAGGATGGTGGCGTGGGTGAACTCGTCGCCCCACAGGTCCGGCCGCAGATCCGCATGGGCATCAAAATGGATCACCGCGAGATCGGGATGCTCATCAAAAGCCGCCATGATGAGCGGGTAGGCCAGCAGATGCTCGCCACCGAAGGCGATGGGGAATTGACCCTTCCCGCGGATTTCTTTCACCGCCGAACTGATATCTTCGAGCACGCGGTTTTTTTGTCCGGGCGGCAGAAAAAGATCGCCGTAGTCCGCGTACTTAATATCTAGCAATGAGCCTTGCTGATAAAAGCTGAATTCCTCCATGCCGAAAGAAGCTTCGCGCACCGCAAATCCCGCGAAACGGCTGCCCGCCTTGAAGGACGAAGTGCCGTCCCAACACACGCCGAATAGCGCGATATCAGCCTCTTCGGGATCGCAAGAACCCAAGAAAAAAGGAGAAACAAATTCGTGGCGGGGTGGCTCAGAGCTGTGCATGGAATCCTCGAACTCATCAGTCTAACGGACCGGCCCACCTTCTCCGAGGCCTGAACTCCAGGCGGCCAGATCCTCTGGCGTGTCCACATCTCTACCCCGGTAGCGCGGCTCAGGTAATTCGCAATGAGGAAGCTCCGCCGCCAAATCCCGCACCCGAGTGTTCACAAGAGTCGCCACCCAAGGCCTGATAGCGGCGCCCAGAAAACCGCCCAGGGGTTGCGGTTGATGCTCCTGGTGGGCATAGCACCAGGCCTGCCCTTCCGGGTCCGCCCATTCTGCGGATTCCAACCAAGTGCCGAAGGAATGCGAATCCCAATCCACCTGGTCGCACGGCAGAATCCACCAACGTCGCACTACCCAAGTATCTTGAGCGGCCCATCGGATCAGGGCCAGGGAAGGGCCCAGGCGCGGATCATCGAACGAGGTGAGGTCTGGATAATCTGGCAGCGTCGCGCCTAAGACCACCACCGGTCCGTCAGGACAAACACTGCGGAAAACACGCACCAGATGCCCGCCCCAACTGCCGCCTTTGGGATGAGGACGATCATGTTTTGGCCCGCCCAACCTGCGCCCTTGCCCTCCGGTGAGCAGTAGCAGGCCGCAGCGTTCAATCACGACCTTAGCCCTTTCGCTTGGGTTCATGGACCCAGGTAAACGCCGCCACCGCGCTGGGCAGACCGAGGGTTCCCGCCGAGAGCGCCACAACTTGATCCAACTCCTCGTCCGTGATGCCGAGGGCCCGGGCCTTGCGTGCGGACGCATGAACGGCGCCTTCTTTTTGCGCGCCGATAGCGATGGCCAGCTTTAGCAGCCGCGCGGTGCGCTCATCCAGCGGGCCTTCCTGGCCACCTTCGGCCAAAAGATCCCAGGCCTGGCCCAACTTCGGAAAGCGCGTCACAAAATCGTTGTAGGCGGCGGGGGGTTTGGCCAACTTCGTCGGATTGGTAGGATTGGTAGGATTGTTCATGGGATCGCCTCGGGCGTTGGAACAACACGGCGCGCCCACAGAGGATAATCAATCCCCGCCAGCCGATTGATGGCAATGGCCTGTAGTGTCAGCAGAGCCACGGCCACCAGGATCATCACCATATGAAAGGGCTTCGTGATGATGCCCAAGGAGATGATAAGCGTGGTGGCACCAGCTGGTGGATGGGCGGCCTTAAGTAGGATCATCAACGCGCCGGTACTGGCGAGGGAAAGCGCTGCTGCGAGAATCCGCGCCGGTGTCACGCCCATCACCATGGCAGGCGGCGCGTGGTGCAGGCCCGTCAGAACCAGCGCTCCAAAGCCACAGGCAATGCCAATGGCGTGCCCATAGATCGTGTGCCGGGGACTTGCCGTAGGCAGGTTTGGCGTAAAGAAAAACAGGAAGGCCGTGGGCCCCAAAGAGGGAAAGACCAGCGGCGTTTGCGTGAGCATCGCCAGGCCTGCCATAAGGCCGATGCTCACCAAACCGTTCACAAACATGAAGGCGGCCCAGACGATCCGCTCGTTGAAACGGCCCAACAAACTCGTCAGGCGAAAGCGCTCCAACAGGCCTCGGATAACCTCGGGCTCCAACAGTTCCAGGGGTTTCCGATGTGATGGGAAATCGGGCATGGGAAGTCCTTTCAAGATTTTGGACCGTCATCCAGGGTGGGGATCTTCCATGCAAGGACCAGGGAGACGATGGTGAGAACCAGTGACGCGATGAAAGCACCGGGAAGCAGACCGTGCTGACCATCCAGCACCGCCCCCAGGACCGTTTCAAAAAGATAGAGCTGGATCACGGCCACCATGAGGATGAAGCCCAGGGCAGCACGGGTCATGCGACTTCGGCGGGGGCGGCTCATGCGGGTTCCTCCATCCTTCGTGGATCGCCGGGTTTCGGTAGATCTCCCACCGCCCAGAGGCGACCATCCTCGCGCTGTTCAAGGACGATGCCGCTCAATGGCCGGGTGGGTGGCCCCTGTACGGGGAAACCTTGGCCGCATTCAAAGAATCCGTGGTGACAGGGGCACTCGAGCCGCTGCCCGTCGTAACGCACCGCGCAACCCAGATGAGTGCAGGTCTGACGGTAGGCTTTCAGGTCGCCGCCTTGAGTCCGCAGCACGATGCAGCGGTCATCGGCGTCACGGAATGTGAAGAGTTTGGATTCGCCAGGGCGCAGCGCTTGGGCCGGACCCAAATCTACGCCCCGCTCCAGACCATTGGGCTCTGGTGCGCCATCAAAAGGTTTTTTGCGACCCCAGAGGTAGCCGATGCCCGCCGTGAATCCCGCGCTCACGAGGGCGAGAAAGCGCGCGAATTCACGCCGAGAAAGGCTCGATTCATCCGCGAGATCCACAGGGAAATTTCGTTTCCACCGAAACATCAGAAACCTCCCTCAATCAGCAGCGCGGCGTCCAGATGCAGTGGCAGGCCAGGGTCTGGGACCATGATGGCGGTGCGGGTGCGGATCTTCAGGGTGCCGATGGTGAATTCGTTGATCGGCTGGTTCTGCCGCATGGCGCTGATCTGGTGCTTCGGCACAAACAGGAGTGCCTGACTGGGGCAGACCGTAGCGCACATGGGCTTGTGGCCTTCGCTGGTGCGGTCGTAACAGAGATCGCATTTCATCATCTGCTCCAGGCCGGAGAAGACAATGGGCACACCGAATGGGCAACCCAGCTCGCAGTTCTGACAGCCGATGCAACGCGGTTTTTGCGAGCTGTGGACCACACCATCCTCGCTGCGTTTGATAGCGTCCGAAGGGCAGACCTGTGCGCAGATGGGATCCTCGCAGTGCATGCACACCGTCGGCGTGGTTTGGGTGGAGGCCAGACGATCAATCTCGTCGAGATGAATCATCGGCCTGCCCTTGTGGGTGCCACATTCCGCGCAGGCGCCGACACAAGCGCGACACCCGATGCAACGCTGGGGATCTATGTAAAATCCAAAATCGTCGCCGACCATCAAAACACCTGCTGGGGTAACACGGGTTGGTTCGTCCGGGCTTCAAAGGCCATGCGTTTCAGTTCCGCCAACTCGGGGCTGAAGTGGTCCGGAGTGGTCTTCTGGATGCGCACCGCGCTCACCTTGAACTCGGGAATTTTACTCACGGGATCCAGATGTCGGGCCGTCAAACGGTTGGCCGAGAGGAGCCCTGGCCAGTGGTACGGAATGAAAACGGTATCCGGGCGAATGGTGCGCACCACTTTGGCTGGCAGCACCATGGATCCGCGGCGGGAAGTGATCTCCACCGCATCACCCTCCGCGATCCCATGGAGATCTGCCAGGCGCGGATGGATTTCCAAATAAGGGTGAGGACATTGCTCCACCAGAAATCCTATGCGCCGCGTCTGGGTGCCACTCAGGTAATGGAAAACGGTGCGGCCCGTGGTGAGCCAAACCGGATATTCCGCGTCCACCACTTCCATGGAGGGTCTCCACACCGTGGGAACAAAGTGCGCTTTCTTGTCGGGAGTGAAGAAAACCTTATCCTCGAAAAGCCTTGGCGTGCCTGGATGATCCAGGCTAGGGCAGGGCCAAAAGATGCCCATATTCTGTTCGATCTTTTCGTAAGTGATGCCGAAGTAATCCGCAGTACCACCCTTTGAAGCCACCCGCAGCTCATTAAAAATCGCTTCGGGTGAAGTGAAATGATCGAAATATTTCCCCCGTCCCAATCGGTGCGCGAGATCCACAAGGATTTCCCAGTCAGGTCGCGCATCACCCGGTGGATTCACCGCCTTGCGCAGGCGGATGACGCGGCCCTCGGCAGAGGTGCTGGTGCCCTCGTCTTCCTCGTGCAGTGCCGCAGGCAGCACCACATCAGCATGCTGCGCGGTCTCGCTGAGAAAGAAATCCAGGACGACGAAAAACTCCAGCTTGGAGAGTGCTTCGCGGGTGAACTCCGTATCCGGCAAGCTGACCAATGGATTGAAGCAAAGGCAGAGCAGGCCTTTGATCTCACCGGCGTGGATGGCGTTCATGATCTCCTGAGCGCTCAAACCTTTATGGGGCAGCTCCTCGTCGGTGCAGCCCCAGACCTCGCAGATGTATTCGCGGTGCTCAGGGTTTTCGATGTCGCGGTTGCCCGGCAATTGATCGCACTTGTGGCCGTGCTCGCGTCCGCCTTGGCCGTTACCCTGACCGGTGATGGTGGCGTAACCGCAGTTGGGTTTCCCGATGCGCCCCGTGGCCAGCACCATGTTGATGCAGGAGTTCACGTTTTCCACGCCCTTGCTTTGGTGCTCGATGCCCCGGGCGTGCAACAAGAAACTGGTCTTGGCTTCGCCCCACATCCGCGCAGCCTGCTCGATGGCGGCAACGGGCAGCCCCGTTAGGTTTGAGGTCCACTCCGGCGTGCAATCTTTCACGGCTTCGAGGGTCTCCTTAAAGCCCGAGGTGTGCTGGTTCACGAAATCCCAGTCAATGAGATCCCATTTGTGTAAAAGATGGAGGACGCCATTGGTGAGCGCGCAGTCCGAGCCGGGTTTCAGCGGCAGCATCAGATCCGCAGTGCGGGCCAGCGGCGTAATGCGTGGATCGCAAACGATGAGCTTGGCCCCGCGATCTCTGGCGCGCCAAATGTAGTCAGTCGTGATGGGCGCGCATTCGGCCACGTTGGCGCCGGTGACCCAAATGACATCGGCACCTTCGATGTCCGCCCAACTATTGGCCGCACGGTCAATGCCGAAGGCTTTCTTATTGCCCGCCCCGGCGCTCACCATGCAAAGCCGTCCGTTGTAGTCGAGGTTCTTCGTCTGCAAACCCAAGCGCGCAAACTTGCCCGCAAGGTAGCTCTTCTCGTTGCTAAGCGAGACACCCGATAGCACCGCAAAAGCATCCTTGCCATACCGCGCTTGAATGCGCTGCATTTCGTCCACCACGCGATCGAGGGCGGGTTCCGGTTCTACTTCCGCGAATCCTTGCTCTGTCCTCATCAGCGCGTGCTTCAGTCGGTCCGGGTGATTGCCTTGCAAGTATCGCTTCACGCCCTTGGGGCAGAGTTTCCCCTGGTTAAACGGGAAGTCCTCCCAAGGCTCGAAACCGATGACCTGGTTATCTTTCACCTTGAGTTGGATGCCGCACTGCTGGCCGCAAAAACAGCAATGGGTCTTCACCAGCTTGTCCGGCTCAGGATCGGCGTCCCAGCCGCCGGGGGGCGCTAGGTTTAGGTGGGGCCCAAAGGCGCGGCTGAGCTCGTCGAGTCGGTTCGGAGGAATCGCCATCTCAGCTCCTAAAAGTGGTGGGATCGGCCAGGGGTTCGGCGTAGACGGGCACATCGTGGAAGGGATCGAAGGAACCACCGAGCCGCTGGTTCTGAGCCAATGCCATCAAGCGGCGCTTGCATTTGGGACAAAGATCCAGATGGTGCACCGAGGCCGAATGCCGGGCGCCATCCAAATCCAGCCGCTTGAAAAGAACCTCCAAATCCCGCCGCTGGTTGGCCCGGATGAAAAGCAAACCGCAGCCTTTGCAGGGCAAGCGACCCTCGGCCTCACCGTCGGCCTTGTAGAGCGTCACGCCCAGTTGCGCGGGCCGCTGGACAATGTGAAAAAGTTTGCCGAAAGGCAGGCTCAGCAGCATGACGATGACCGTGAGCTCATGCATATACGCGAGGGTCGTGAAATTCCGGCCGCCCAGCCATTTCTCCGAAACCGTCAACAGCAATCCCGTGACCGAAACCGCAATGAGCACCAGCAAGGGCAGCAGGTCCAGATCAAAGCGCTGGGTGGCCGCGTCGCCCTCGTCATGAAGGCGACGAATGAAAGCCAGCGAGCAGCCCGCGATCACCATGAACGCCGCCAAATCCAGGACGTGGAACGTGATGAAAGCCACCGGCGAGCCCAGCGGAAAACTGCCTGTGGGGAATCCGAAAAGCCAGGCTTGATAGCGGTTTGGGTCCAACCCTGCGCTGGTGAAACGCACCCAGCCAAAGACCAATGGAATCGTCACAGAAAAGCCCAGCAAGCAGCCCCACGCAATCAGTGCGTGAGCGCCCCAGCGCTTGATGCTGCGTTTCTCGATGAAGCGCTGGAGAAAAATTTGGTCCAAGGCCAATAGCATCAGCTTGGGCAGGGTCAGCAACACGCGCGGGCTCAATAGCCGTCGCAGGGTGTCCTGGAAATACATATCCGTGGCCGGTCGCTCCAGCCAGGACCAATAGCGGTAGGACACGCCAAAGCAAGCGAAGAGGGTCGCAAGCAGGTAACCCAGCAGCGCGGGATCCAGCCAGCGTCCACCGCGGCTGCCCAGCGCCACCAGGGCGCCCAGGGCGGCAGTGCTAAGCATGGCCCGAAAGAAGGGCCGGGGTTCCAAATCCAATCGGTCGAAGATGCGCATGAGCCCTCCAGAGTTCAGCGTTTGGAGGTCAGCGCTTAGGTTTCGGGGTTTTGCGGACTCGGGGCTTCACTTTCGAAGCTGCGGTGCGGCGCAGATCCGCCAAGGAGGTAGAAATCATCGAATCCTCCATCTGGGTTTTCACCCTCACCCAAGCATCATGCATCGGGCAAGGCTGGTCCGCGTCGCAAAGTGGAAAACCCATAACGCAACCATCCATCGAACCCTCGCCTTCCAGGGCGACGAGAACTTCTTCGACGCTGATCCGCTTGGCGTCTCGGGCCAGCCGATAGCCCCCTTTTGGCCCCCGCGACGATTCCAGGATTCCAGCGCGGGCGAGATTCTGAAGGGTTTTGGCCAGGTAGGGCGAAGGCAAGTCCAGGCGAGCGGCCAAGTCTCGGGTCAATGCATAGTCGCCACCCTCAGGAAGGCCCGCAAGGGCCTGGAGCGCATAGCCTGTGGCGAGGTTGAAAATCATTTCGGACTCTTTTGTCCTAATTTAATCGCGAACCTCACTTCATTCCAAGTACCTTGTGACCAAGCGCACTCCCCTGACTCAATTCCACTCCGGCCCCATTTGCCTCATTCTGGAAGCATGGAAGAGCTCAAGGGCAAGCCCGACATCACCTATCCAACCCGCGTTCCCTTAAAAATCATCGGCCGCGCCGAAGAGCTGCGCGCCGAAATGGTGGCGGAGTTGATCCAGATTCATCTTGGGCCTCAACTGGATGGCGACGAAGCGCACCAAGCCAATTACAAAGGCGCCTATATCAGTTACACCTTTTGGGTGACCCTGCCCCACGAGCACGCCGAAAAGCCCCTGCGCGAAGCCATCGCAAAGTTGCCTGGGCACGTCATGCAGCTGTGATCCACTAAGGGCACAAAAAGAGAAAATGGAAACCGCGAATATCGCGAAAAAGCGCGAATAAAAATGCGAGCTGAATCCTGTGCTCATTCTTGGGATTTGCGTCATTCGCGGTTAGGTGTTTCTCCTGAGTGCCCATGAGTCACAAAATGAGGCTGCCACCTAGTCCCGCTCGTCTTGCACACGGTGACCATCGTTCCACTTGCTAGCATCCAGCGGCGTGTTCGGAAGCACTACGATGGCCGTGATGGGATGGATTTCCCAGGCGCTGGCCCGCCAGTTTCCGGTGCGGCCCGGCGCCGTGTTTTCTGATTCTCCTGCGTGCTCAAAGTCGTAGAGCATCCAGCCCCGCAGCCGCACACGTCGGCCTTTTAGGGCGGTGAGCGCGGTGGTGGACCAGTCCACCCCACCGGTCGCCATGGCCGTGCGCCACCTGGGTGTGACCTCGGCGATGATGCGCTGGGATGGCGCCGTGTGCGTGGCATCCAGCACCAGTTCAATGTGGGTATCACGGCTCAAGGCATCGGTCGAGTGGCAGTTCGCGGTTTCCACGCCACCCACCAGCACGTCGTAGATCATCGCCTCAAACTCCGCGCCATCGCTGCTGACAAAACGCGATGCATCGCCGCCGGGCTGAAGCAACGCTGAGAGCGAAATGGAAGCATTCAATGATCCCGGCGCACCTTCGCGATTCTTCAACAGATTTAGTGCCTTCACGTCGCTGGCCACCGCGTCCCCCATCAGACCGCAAACCGTGGGCTGGGGCGGCGCCACGGGAGTTGGCGAACCTCCACCGCCCCCGCAGGTCAGGAGCAGGGGAAGCACCAAGGGTAGGAGCAAAAGCACTCGCAGGCGGCGCATCATTTAAGGCCTCAATGTCCCCATAATAGGCGGCAACTCACAGATCCATGCGTGGGGTCGTTGGCGGGCCGCCTGAATTCATCCGCAAAACTGACACCTGGCCGCGCTGGGTTCATCAGGTTTGTCTGTGTTCATCTGTGGCTTCTATTCTTTTGAACGCGAATCCGTATCTCACGAATTAGAAACCGTGGCGGATTTCATTAATTCGCGTCATTCGCGGTTTGTTTTTTTCAATCCAGGATTCACGCCTCAGGGCCGCAGCGTTCCCATCATGCGGGGATAGGGAATGGTTTCGCGGACGTGCGGCAGCTTGCAGATCCAGGCCACGGCGCGCTCCAGGCCCATGCCAAAGCCCGCGTGCTGTACGCCACCAAAACGACGCACGTCCAAGTACCACTCGTAGTCGGCGCGGTTCAGACCGTGATGCTCGATTTGCGCCAATAGATATTCAATGTCCGAGGCGCGTTCACCGCCGCCGATGACTTCACCGTAGCCTTCGGGGGCCAGCAGATCCGCACCCAGCGCCAAGTCCGGCTGCTTAGGATCGAAGGCCATGTAAAAGGCCTTGAAGCTTTTCGGAAAGCGATGCACCCATAGCGGCCGATCCGTGGCATTCATTAAAATCGTTTCGTCGTCGTTGCCGAAATCCTCGCCCCAGTTGATGTCCGATCCCAGCGTCTTCAGCTTCTCCACGCTATCGGTGTAACTCATGCGGCCAAAGGTTTCGTTCAGAGCGATTTCCAACGGGGCTGTATCCCGTTCCAGAATCTTCAGCTCTTCCTGACGACCTTCCAGCACGCGCTGAAGGATGAATTTCACCATGCGCTCGCCAAGCTGCAACACATCTTCGAGGCCCGCAAAGGCCATCTCCGGCTCCACCATCCAAAACTCCGTGAGGTGGCGTCGGGTCTTGCTTTTCTCGGCTCGAAAGGTTGGCCCGAAGCAGTACACCTTACCGAAAGCGGGCACGCCCGGCTCTTGGTAAAGCTGGCCACTCTGACTCAGGAAAGCCATGCCTTCGTGAAAATAATCCGTCTCGAACAGCGAGCTGGTGCCTTCACAAGAACTGGGCGTAAGAATAGGCGCGTCCAGCAGGGTGAAACCGTCCTCATCGAAGAAATCCCGGATGGCTTTCACGATGGTGTGGCGCACCCGGATGATGGCCCACTGGCGTTTCGACCGCAGCCACAAGGTACGATTATCCATCAGGAATTCGATGCCGTGATCCTTGGGCGTGATGGGAAAGTCCACGGATGGCGCGAGCAATTGCAGCGACTTCACCAGGATTTCTGGTTCGCCGGTTTTCGGATGCTGCTGCACCATGCCGGTCAGTGAAATGGCCGATTCCTGGGTGAGCTTGCCCGCGGTCTCATAGCTCTCCGCGTCAGCTTCATGGGCGCCCACCACGCACTGCACGAAACCAGAGCCATCCCGCAGCTCGACGAAGCGCGTTTTGGAGGTGCGCGCATTGCGCACCCAGCCCCGCAGGGCAACGTCCTGCCCCAGGTGGGATTTCAGATGGCGAATTTCAGTGAGCGGGGCGGACACGGGCACTCCAAGGCGAATCCTCCATTGTGCCCCGTGGAGGCATTAGGCCCAAATGAGAAGCGGCCCCGAGAGGCCGCTTCTGTCATCCGGATCCAATTCAAAACGGAATATCGTCGTCGTATCCGCCGCTGTTTGGTGGTGGTGGCATATCGTCATAGTCCTGGCCTCCGGAGTGCGCGCCTCCTGAACCACCGGCTCCACTGGTGTTCGACGCGCTACGGTTGTAGCCACCTTCCCGCTGGCCAGCCCCGCCGCCTTCATCCATGCGGCCCAACATGACGAAATGATCGCAGCGGATTTCGGTCATGTATTTCTTAACGCCAGCCTGGTCGGTGTATTCGCGGTACTGGATGCGGCCTTCTACGAGGATCTGCTTGCCCTTGCGCAGAAACTTTTCGGCGATCTCAGCCTGCTTCCCCCAGACCACGATGTTGTGCCACTCGGTCTTGCTCTGTTTTTCGCCTTGAGGGTTTTTCCAGGTTTCAGTGGTGGCCACCGAGAACCTAGCCACATCTTGGCCAGAGGGCGTTTTTTTCAGCTCGGGATCCTTTCCGAGATTGCCGATCAACATGACTTTGTTCAAGGATCCAGACATATTTCCTCCTCGACGGAGCTCTCCGTCGCTCAAACCCGGGTTCTCAGGGAATCTGAGGGGGTGTAGGGTGCTAATGATCCTCCCAGGGGAACCCATGTCAAGCCTGCTCATAAGCTGCCGAAATAAGAAGCTCGCCACACGCCACTATGTGCCTGCCATTCATGTGGCGGGTTGGCACAAACCCATCCAGCTCGTGACGCCGGAGGACGAGATGCCGAACCTCGATGGCATCGCAGGTCTGTTGCTCACGGGCGGAGACGATGTTCATCCCAGGCATTGGGGCGAGGCCATTCACGAAAAGGCGGACATTGACGCCGAGCGCGACGATTTTGAAATACCGCTCATCAAGGCCGCCTGGGAAAAGGGCATCCCGATTTTAGGCATCTGCCGGGGCGAGCAAATTCTCAATGTGGCCCTGGGTGGCTCCATGGTGCAGGACATTCCAGATTATTTTGAATGCGATTCACAAACGCATCAGCACGGCACTTCAGAGGTGCCTGAAATCCGCCACAACGTCTCGGTGGCGCACAATTCCAGGCTCTTTAATCTGCTCGGCGCCGCCTCGGTTCCCGTGAACAGCCGCCATCATCAGGCCGTCAAAGACATCGCGCCGGATCTGCGCGCCGTGGCCTTCCATCCAGAAACGCTGAAGGGTGGTGCGCCTTTGGTCGAGGGTATCGAAGCCAAGGACATGGATCGCTGGGTGGTGGGCGTGCAGTGGCATCCCGAAAATTTAGTAGAGCTTGGCAATGCCGCTGGATCTAGCGCCCGAGGTCTTTTCCACGGCTTCGTAGCGGCAGTACAGGATTACGCTTACGCCGCAGCCAGCCACACTCCCCAAGGGGCCAAAGCATGAACGAGTCAATGCTCTTTGAAGTCCGCGATCGCGTGGGTTTCCTTACCCTCAACCGCCCCGATAAATTGAACGCCCTCGTGCCCGAAATGGCCGAAGGCTTCCTTGAGGCTCTGGCCAAATGCGCCGAACCCGGCGTGAAAGCCCTGGTGCTGCGGGGCAGCGGCCGCGGGTTCTGCGCGGGTGGGGATATCGGCTGGATGATGCAGGGCCTGAAAGAGGGCCGCATAGATGAAATGAAGGCATTGCTAACCTTGGGCGTGAAGGTGTCGCATGGACTCAAAACCCTTCCAAAGCCTGTCATCGCGGTCATTCACGGCCCCGCCGCAGGGGCGGGCATGAGCCTGGCACTTTCCGCCGACATTCGCATCGCGACACCAGATGCAAAGCTGAGCATGGCCTTCGTCAAGATCGGCCTGCATCCTGACTGGGGCGGCAGCGTGATGCTGAATATGCTCGTAAACCCCGCGATCGCGCTGGAATTAATGCTCACCGGTGAAGGCATAGATGCTAAGCGCGCCTACGATCTCGGTTTGGTGAATCAGATTGTGGACGCCGAAGTCCTGGACGATGTTCTCAAGTTCCTATGCATCCGCCTGGCCCATGGCCCCGGCGAAGCCTTTGCGCGCATCAAGCAAAGCGCCCTGCGAAACGCCGGGCACACGCCTGAAAGCCTACTGATGCTGTTGGAAGAAGAGGGCCGCCAGATGTCCGCCACGATTCAGGGTTCAGACGCCCGAGAAGGGTTGATGGCCTTTTTAGAAAAGCGGGCGCCGAAATTCGCATGACTGGAAAACTACCCGAATTCTGGGTCTCCAAATCCCGCCTGGAGACCCTTCTGGATGGCGTCTTCGCCATTGCCATGACGCTCATGGTGCTGGAAATCAAGGTGCCAGAGCTGCAGAATCGGCGTTCTCTGCCAGAGCTCATGGGCCAGGTGGGACACAACCTCGCCCCCATTCTCGGGTTCGTGATCAGCATCGTTGTGCTGGGGATCTTTTGGTACAAACACCATCGTCAATACCACCTTATTCATCGCGTGGATTCAGGCCTTCTGGCCATCAATCTGGCCTTTCTGACGGGGGTGGCTTTCTTCCCATTTGCGGCGGGGATCATCGGTAGATTCCCAGGCAATCCAGGCGTCTTTTTCATCTACATGCCCTGCTTGGCTTTTCTATCCATTTGTTTAGCAACCCAGTGGGGCTACGCCCGTCACAAAAATCTCCTGGACCCCGATCTTGATACGGAAGGAGCCACCTTGTTCCATCGCATGAATGTGGCCGCGGCGGCGGCTGTGACGCTGGTTTCAGGAATCTACATCGGCGCAGCGCTGGTGACGGAGCATACCGGCCGTGGCCGCGAGTGGCTGGGTTTCGTTCCCTTACTTATGCTGCCCTTCGCCTTCGCCGCGAAACGCTGGCGCAAGCGCCACGGAGTCTAAAGCCATCCACCGGTTCTGGATGGGTGTCCGCCGAATGCCCCCGCCAGCGGTCGCTGGAATCGGTCAACCTCAAACCTGCGGTCTCTCCCGCCCTTTGAGTCATCCATGAATTTTCTGCGCCGATGCCTTTGGCTTTTCATCGCGCTTCTCGTCGTGGCGGGTTTACTCCTTCGTTGGCGGGCCCCCCACCTGCTTTTTCACGGACGACCCGTTTTGACTTGGCTCGGCCTTGCAGCCCTAACGCTGTTGGGTTTCCGCTGCCTGGTGATGGCGTTCGAGGCATTTAAGGAACGCCTACCCTGGACCCGTCTCCTCATTCCCTTCGTGATCTTTTTTGAAGGGCTAGGACTCACCTGGAAGGGCGGCGCTTCGCCCTTTTGGCAGAACCTGCGTCTCGGCACCACCGCGCTTCTGGAGGTTTCCCTCCTCCTTTTCGCGATCCGGATTTGGGTGCGGCGCAAACCTGATTCCACCCTGCTACCCGAAGACGAATTAGCGAAGCCCATTTCCGCATTCTTGCCTGCTGTCAGCGCTCGGCTCATCGCCCTAGAATTGGTGATGGTGGGTGGGGCGCTTCGGTTTATGTTCGGCGGGCATCGTAACGCGGACCCAGCAGGTCACAGCTACACCCAGCGCTGCGTTCTTGGAGGCCTGCTGGTGGCGATTCCGGTGCTCATCATCGCCGACCTTGTGGCCCTGGAATTCCTGCTTCAGGGTTGGCCGAAACTACGCTGGCTCATCCATCTTTCCGACGCCTATGCGATCCTCTGGTTCACCGGGCTCTGGGCCTCCTTTCGAGCACGCCCCCACGGCATCGTGGGCGACCATGTGACGCTTCACCACGGCATCCTGGGGCGCATGAATCTGAAGCTGGATCAGATCGTCAGCGTGTCCACACCACCGGTATTCAAGGATGATTGGGGTCGCCTAGCGGACAACCGCAAGGTCATCCAACTCCAGGCTCCGGGGCCACCCTTGCTGGATCTACACCTCAGCGAACCCCTCGCCGCCATGGGCTTTCTGGGCCTCGGCAAACCCAAATCGAGAGTCAGGATCGCCGTAGACGATCCCGAAACATTCAAGGCAGCCTTAGGCTTTTGACATCTTGGATTATTTCAAAATCGGATGAGTCTTCAGCCAACCCTTCGCCGCGTCGGAAAGCAAATCCCGATGCATGCGCATGGGGTCACCAAAGAAGTCGCGGCCCACATCGCCATCCACCAGATGCGTGGCCAGCAGGTCCAGGGCTTTGGCTTCGTCCCATTGGCCCTCGAGAAAAATAACTCGGCGGCCTTCCCTTTTTTCGTGGGTGAGCTTGAGAAAATACTGCATGGCGATTTCCTGCTCGCGGGCCATGTGGGCGCCCATCACAACGACGTGGAAGCCTCGCCATTCCTCGGGTTTTAGGTCCTGACGCCAGGCCTGCATGGCATCATCCAATGCCTTCAATTGCATGGCGGCGGCGTCTCGCGCTTCCGCCAGCACCAGTGGCGACATGAAACGTAGATAGGCCCGCAAAGATTTTTCGGAGACGCTTTCCTTCTGCAAGGTGGATTCCAACAGCAGCCAAGAAGCTGCGGCAATGCGGCGGGATCGCGCCAGGGCCGCAGGTGGAAGATCCGTTTTCTCAACCTCGGTCATGGCCTGATGCAGCGTCTCGCGGTAGGTTTTCAACGCATCCAGATCCGCCGATGAAAGATGTTGGCCCGCCAGGGGCATGAGCTTTACTTGGAGCGCCAGGGGAATGTGAGATAGGGCTTTAAGGCGATGATAATCACTGGGAACGAGAGGCCTTTCTTTGCGCTCACCATCCCGCATGAAAATGAGCGCATCGCCCTTCACCATCACAACTGGACCTGGATGTTCGAGACGACGTTTTTTTTCGGCGGCATACCAAGCTCTGAAAGTTCCGTTCAAGGCGGCAAGAGCATCAGGTGGGGTTTGTGCC
>JAYVXV010000100.1:0-2227 GCA_043784905.1 Holophagaceae bacterium
GTCACGGTTTAGAAAGTTGCCCGGCTTGCTCGGGAATGAATCAATCCCGTCTGGATCGAAAAAAACTATTTTCCAGCCTACACCCGCTAAATATCGAATTAAACGATGCCCAGTCAGCCATCGCCCGCAAGGACGCCGCGCTGCGGATGGCGATTAACGAATTAGCGACTACTGGGACCAGGGAACATTCTAGGAATTGCCCGGTTTACCAATATCGGAATCATCATCCAGAACGATATGTTTGCTGTTGCCCCCGTCAAGCAGCACTCGCAGCCTGCCGGGCGGCGATTGAGGTGACGGAATGACCGCCCCACTAGAAGATGTTTTCCTCCGCCACTGGCCGGGTATTCAATCAGCATATGCAACAGTGAGGGCTGAGTGGAAAAAATTGGAAATAACCCTCTCTAGGCAAAGCGGTTGGACATCCGAGGACTACCACAGGAAGGAGGAGGCCATCAGGACACTTCACCAGCGACTTCATACCTTGGCATCGGAAGCTTTTTATTATGGCGTGTCGAATGACCAAAACCAAGCTACCGCCATCAAGCCGCTTGTAGAATGGAACACGCGAGTCGAGCTTGGCGCGGATTCGGCACTCATTGCCGCGCTGAATGAACTTGTCCACGCAAATGAGGACACGATTGACGATTATGGAAACATCCAGATTGCTTGCGATAGAGCCAAAAACCTGATCCCAGATTATTCTAGCGAACCTATCTTCACGGAAGATGGCTGCATATGACCGCCTCCCGACGCAGCCGCCTATCAAATCGCCATGACTAGAGATCAGCGAACCCCACGCAGGCCACAGAAGCCCCAGCAACATTAACTTCGGACCAAACGCGATCCGTGCCCTCCACCATGCCCGCGCTCAGCCACTCCCGGTAGATCGGGCCAGGGTCCAGACCTGATTCACGCAACACGGACTCCACGAGGCTCAAGCGAATGTAGTGTACGGTCCGCATCGAATCCTCGACGACCACGCCGACCCATCCCTGCTTGGGCGTCTCCTTATCTCGCTTCGCATTGGACCACATCCTGCGTTTGCGTGTCCGCGCCATCGCCGCCACCAGGTCCAATGCGAACTCTGCGCGGCTCGCCGCCTGCCCACTGGATAGCATCCAGCGCCAGAGGTCGTCCATGAGCGCCTGGGGGTCGCCGGGGAGCTTGGGTATCAACTGGTGCAGGATGGTCCCAGCCGTGGCGAGCGCCGCGAGATGGGTGCCGATGCGCCCGCCGATGCCGCCCCGCTTCGCGCCGACGGCGGCATACATGGAGACTGCGGCCCGGTATCCACGGCGCCAACCCTCCCATAGGCCCGGGTGTTCAAGCACCGCGTCCACAAAGGCCGGGCCGAGATGTCCGTGATGGTCATGGATGCCCTGCGACAGCGCCGCGCACCGCATGGCCTCCTCTGGCCCCTGAGCACCGAATGGAGAGCCCCACAGCATCACCAGCCGCCCTTCGAGGGGATTCCCGTCACCCTCTGAGAACCAGGCACCTGGAGAACTCGTCAGCGCCACGGTGCGCCATGAAACCCCGAGCGGCCCCCGGCCCAGCAGCACTGCTTCGAGAATAGCTGGCGCCTCTTTGTGCCCCAGGTCATCCAGCACCACAGGAAGATCGCTCCGGCTCTGCGCGATGGCCCGCAGCTCCACTGCGCCTTGGGCACCAAGCCCTACCCAGGTTCCACGGATTGGGTCGGGATCACCCCACACCGAGGCACCGAGGGCCGCAGCCGTGGACTTTCCGATGGCCGCGCCACCCGCCCACACCACGGCAAAGTTTGGAACGCCAAGAATCTTCTGGAGCGGCGGAAGGATGGCCGCGTAGATCGCAGCGGCCAGCCTAGGGCTGTGCATCGCCTCCCGCGCCACACTCAGCCAGCCGCCGAAGTCCCCAGTGGTAGAAAGGGCACCCAGGGCCAAAGGATGGACAAAGCCTGGGCTGGCATCCAGGAAGAAGGCATCCATCTTCCGGCTCCACCCGGCCTGGGTTTGAACCTCATCGTAGGCAAGGTCTGGATCGAGAACGATACGTCGAAGATAGGCACCCACTGCCCCGGCGTTATACCGGCCAAGGTCCACCGCGTAGGGCATGAGCGCATCAAGGCCTTCAGGGTGTCCCAAAGATTCCCAGGCGATAGGCACCTGGAGCACCGAGTCACCCTCCATGAACTCGACGCAGGCGAACCGATGGCCCACCGCGTCCCGAAGCATGGCTGAGG
>JAYVXV010000101.1:0-21931 GCA_043784905.1 Holophagaceae bacterium
GTCTGGACGTGGCTTTGGAAGGCGGTCGCGGTTGCATGGATTGGAGCGAACGAAAGCTACACCTGGCGGGGCCTTTGGGGCGTTCCTTGGCGGGCGCTTGGATGAACGCGGGCTGGTTTCAGCGCGATCCGAAAAGCCGCACGCTGTGGGTGACGCCGCTCGGCCAAGAGCAGCTTCAGCGCGGCCTTGGCCTGGATCTCCAGGCGGCAGGCGATCCAGGAACAAGGCGCGCCTGAGGCGCAGGGACCGAGTTCTTAAGGCAATGCCCAACTGGTCTAGTGACAACTTTGGGAACTGGTCCATAGGCCCCAAATGAAAGGCTGTATGTTGGGATTTAAACCCAAGGAGCACTCATGCGACGTATCACTTCATCCCTGCTGTTGGCGGGCCTCGCTACCCTTCCGGCCTTTTCCCAGAGCCACCTCAACGTGGCGCCAGGAAAAATCGTCCAGGTGTACTTCAACCACAAGGCGGGCGACCCGGCGAATGTATTTTCGACCATGATCCAGGTCACCAATGACGGCACCACCGGCCTCGGTTTCACTATTCCCTTTGGGCAAGCCTTGGTCATGACGGATATTTCAGTACAGAGCTCCGTGCCGTCCGGTTACGTGGGATCCATGGATGGCTTTGTTTCCTTGCGCTGGTATTTCAGCAACGCTCAGGCTTTCACGACGCTGTATGCGGATTCCTTCAAGGCTGGCGGCACAAATCAATCCTTCGGCTTTACCCGCACCTTGACGGCGGGCCGCATCTTCGCTTCCTCGGCCCACACGCCGTCCTTCAATGTGACCACGCCCTGGGACCCTACTTTTGCAAACCTGACCATCACCACAACGGGCTATTTGATCGCCTACCCCTGAGGGACAGCCCCCATCAGCGCTTCAAGTTCGGGTGCCTCGCGGCCACTTCATCTGGCGCGTTGGGCTTGAGGCGCTGGGGCTTGGCGGGCATGCCGATGGCGACGTTGAAATCGGGGATGTCCTTGGTGACGAGGCCACCGGTTCCCACCATGGCGTAGTCGCCGACCTTCGTACCGCTGAGTACGGTGGAATGGTAGGTGATGCGCGCGCCCTTGCCGATGACGGTATCGCCCAGGTTCACGATGGCGGGCTCCACCAGATCGTGCCAATGGCTGTAGATGTTGGCGTAGTCGCTGATGCTGGCCTTGTCCTTGATCGTGATGCTGCCGCGATCATCCAGCAGCACAAAGCGGTGAACGGTGACATCGTCGCCAAGGTGAATGTTGTAGCCGAAACTCCACTCCACCCCGGTGAAGAATTTCACATTTTTGCCGCAGCTTCCAAAAATGTGCTGCGCGAGCATGGCCCTGAAACGCAGTCCCAGCCAGACGTTGGCGTTGAGTGGTGAATTGTCGAACATCTGCCAGAGCCAGATCAGCGGTTTGATGGGATTCCATTTCTCCACGATTAATTCGCTGTAGTACTCGGCCTCGAGTGTTGCGTTACGCGGATCGAAATTCAGCAGCAGAATTTCATCACCAAAATTTCTCGGGGTGTCCGGCGCCCCGTAGAAGCCCCTGCAAAGTTCGATGCATAGCTCATTGCGCTCGATTTTTGGATCGCGGATGCGAGCATCAATACCGGCGATCCAAGCTTCGAGCTTGGCTTTTGCGGTGGCGTTTTCGAGATCGAAGGTGCGGTTAGCCAAGGTGGCTCCAATGCCAGACTGATTGAGTCAAGAATAGCTCAAGCCGTCGTTCAACAATAATTTTGCCATCGGAATGGATTTCGAAACGTTTTTTGGGCACTGGAATGGAAATATTTCCAGGGCCAAACTTCTGCGAAACTGGACGAATTCTTAAGGAGCATGGATGAACTTTCGGCCTTCTTTGCTGACGGCGCTGACCGCCCTGTATCTTCTCTGCGGGTCGGTGGTTTTGCGGGCTCAAGGGCTGCCTTCAAACTCGGCGTCTCCATCCAAGATTCCATCGCAGGTTCAAACCAAGACCGAAGAAAAACCCCTTCCTGATCTGCCGATGGTGGATGAATTCCGCTTGAAATCCATTTTGGTTTCGGCCTTCCAGAAGAAGGACACTTTTCTTGAAGCGGGGGTGGTGCGACCCCTGGATTGGAAGGCGGGTGAACGATTGCCCGCTGTCTACAACGTGCATGGATTCGGTGGCAGCCATCGCGGTGCCTGGCGCCTGGGCCCCAAGTTGCAGGATCAGATGAAATCTGGCGAGGCCCCCCGAATGCTCTACGTGTTTCTGAACGCCAAGTGGGAATGGGGCCATCATGTTTTCGCGGATTCGCGCGCCAGCGGGCCTTGGGGGCGTGCGCTCACCACGGAGTTTATTCCGGCCCTAGAAAAACAATTCGGCGCGGTGGGAGAGCCTTCGGCCCGGTTCCTCACGGGCCATTCATCGGGTGGGTGGTCCACGCTTTGGTTGCAGGTGGCCTATCCGGATTTTTTCGGCGGATGTTGGTCCACGGCGCCAGACCCGGTGGATTTCCGTGACTTCACGGGCATCAACATCTACCAGTTCAAGAACGCATTTACCGACCCAGCAGGCAAGCCCATCATGCTCATGCGCAAGGATGGTGTCTTCGTGCGGTCCATCCGTGAATTTGTGGACATGGAGCGGGAGAAAGAACCCGTGGGTGGCCAGTTCTTCAGCTTCAACGCGGTGTTCAGTGAGATCGGAGCAGATGGCCTGCCCAAGCAACTTTTTGATTGGAAAAGCGGCGTCATAGATCCCGCCGTGGCAGCGTCTTGGAAACCTTATGACATCCGCCTGGTGCTGACGGAAAACTGGAAGACGCTGGGGCCGAAGCTGGCCGGAAAACTACACATCTACATGGGGACCCTTGATACCTTTCGACTGGAAGGCGCGCTGAAACTGCTCAAGGCCGACCTGGACAAGCTGGGCTCTGATGCTCAAATTCTGTTTGTGGAAGGCCGCGATCATTCCACCCTGGCAGCGCCGCAGCCTGAGCTGTGGCCCAAAGGGATGATGCTGCGCATTCATCGCGAGATGTTCGAGGCCTATCAGCGCAGCCTGAAGCGAAAGGCCGCCTGATACCAAGTTGCGTGCAAAAAGATGTGAAACCGCGAATAAGAGACGCGAAAACATCCGTCAGATGCGAGCTTCCCGGATGAAATTCAGATGGCCCGGCGACGGCCTCGCGCCTTGGTGTGATCCGCGCCGGGTAGCCTGAATTTGAGGGCCTTCAGCTCACAGGCGCCTGTGAAGCATTTTTGGGCCGGAATCATGGGTGATAGAGCTTCGTGCTCTTGTAGGTGTCTGTGTGACTTCTCGATATCGGCTGTGCCAATACGCGAGACAAACTGAAATCTGGTGGTGAATTTTTATCTTTTTGAACGTGAACCTGTATCAACCATGCCGACGATGATTTTGCATTTGAATTTTCCTGTGGCTTCCAGATCACTTAAGCGCAGCATCAGGGACCGATTTCTCGGCCTTAATGGTGTCCGTGGTCGCTTTGATCCCCAGGGGGTTCGGCCAAATAGACTACACTGCGGCCTTTGAAAATAATCCATAAGCCGAAAACGGAAACGGCCAGCACGCCAATCGCGGCGATGGGCCGCAGGGCCGACCCAAAGTATTCATATTGATGGCTGAGTAAACCAATGACCAATGAGAGGGTGCCGTAGGCCACCAGGAAGCTACCCCAGCGCAGACTCGGCGTGGGAGCTTGGCCGACTTCCTCAGGCAATGTACCCAGAGGTGCCGTGATTTCCGATGCAAAATGCAGACCCTGAAAGAGCAGGATCGAGGCTAGGACGTAATAGAAAACATAAAAGAGCAGCATGGGCTTCTCCAAGCCTCAATGAATACCATAAAACGGATCGAAAAGGGCTCCAGAACTGCGCTGTACCTGCATCTGAATTTTTCTGCTTGACCCAATCAATCGGTTGATTAGTATTGAAGATTCGAACTAATCATTCGATTGATTGACAAGGTGAACCCCATGACCACACCCATCGCGGAATCTGGACAGGACGTAAAACTCAGGCTCATCGAAGCGGCCACGATCCTATTTGCCGAACGTGGTTTTGACGGAATCGGCATCCGCGATATCGCAACCAAGGCCCAAGCCAACAGCGCGATGGTGGCCTATCACTTTGGTAGCAAGGAAGGTCTTTACCGTGCCGCGCTCCGAGCGGGCTTCGAGCGCTGCCCCTCCCAGGTTGCCCAATTGGACCCCATCCCAGACCCCTCGCATCCTTTCTCAAGGGATCGCGCTCTCAAAGGGATTCAGGAGCACATCCGCATTTTTGTAGATGAGCTGCTGATGAACGATTGCGATCCCCTGATGAAAGCTTCTAGCGCGCTACTTATGAGGGAACTCGCCGAAGGGGGCCCCGCGCTTGAGGAGCTGAATCGTGAGTTTATGCTTCCTTATTTCACCCATCTCCGAGACTGCCTCCGGGCGCTTCGCCCCGATTGGGCGGAGCACGAAGTGCTTTACGCCATGAGCGCCATTCATGGCGCTGCGCTGATCTATAAATTCATTCCCGCGCTTCTAAAACTAAACTCCGGCAGTGCGTACCCGCCAGACGCCGTGAGCCTTTCCCGATTTCTGACTGACTACACGCTGCGGGCCCTTGGGGTCGCGCAGGAAGGAGCCTGAAATGTTTTTTACGCATCCGGCCCAGGTGGTCGAAGTATCGCCAACACTGCCCCAAGTAAATCCGACTGCGCCGAACGTGCCTGGGGCGACCACTGAGCCCACGTTGAAATTCGATCTTCCTGGTGCCCTCAGCCGAGCCAAGGATCAAAACGCGATGTTGAAATCTGCGATGGCTCGGGTGGAGGAGCGGCGCGGCCTTATCATCACCACCCGTGCGGATGCGATGCCTCAAATCAGTGCGCTGGGTGATTTCACTCGCAACCGAGATGTTTCCATCCTCAACAGCAGTTTTGGTGAAACCGCCGCGCAATTTGGTTTGGACCCAAATCATTTGGTATCGCCGCGCAACGTCTACACAACCCAGCTCAGCCTTAGCCAACCCATTTTCTATTTCGGCAAACTCGATGGGGCGTTGGAAGCTGCCAAGGTCGGAGAACAAGAAGCACAGGCGGCCTACACCACCACCGAGCTGGACATCCTCCACGGGGTCGCCAAAGCCTACCTGGCAGTGCTGGGAGCCCAAGCTCAACTCGACGTGGTTGACGTTCGGCAGAAAGCGGCAGAGCGATTCGTGCAAGATGTGAAGTCGAAGCTCGATGTCCAAAGCGCCACCCAATTGGACCTGCTTCGCGCCCAAGCCGAATATCAGGGCGTCATCCCGGACGCCCTACAGGCGAAGGCTGATTACGCCCGCGCCATGGAGGTTCTCGATGGGCAGTTGGGTCTGGATCCAAGCACGGATTTGGTGCTCACAGAACTTCCACTACCCACGATTCCGAAGGACCTGCAAGGCGTACCCCGCAGCGAAATGGTGCAGCTCGATCAGCAGGAAAAGGCTTACAAAATCAACGATCGGATTCTCGCGTCGGATCTCAAACCAAAGCTGGATTTTAATGCGAGCTATGGATGGCAGGCAGGGAAGACCAACAATCTTTTTCATGAGCCCTACGACACCTGGCGCCTGAGCTTGACCTTGAAGGTTCCAGTTTTCGACGGTCTTCGGGCCTCGGGTAAAAGGGCTCAAAACCGTGCGGTACTGGAACAAGTTCGACAACAGAAAGTGGACATCGGACGGCAAATTCAAGTGCAGCAGCAGACGGCCAAGCGAGAAATCGTGAAGTCCATTTCACTTCTGGATGCGGCCACCAAAGCCCATGATGCCGGGGCTGAAGCCCTCCGAGTGAGTCATGAATCCTTCGATCAGGGCCTCATCACATCCTTGGATCTGCTCCAGGCGGAACGCACCGAACGACAGCTCGAAAGCCAGCGCGTGCGCGCCCAGCTCGGGGTGTGGTCCTCCCTTTTTGACGAACGCCGCAGCCTCGGTCTGCCGCCACTTTGATCTTGCGATTCTGACGATATTTCTGGAGCCATCTCATGCAAACCAAACCCATCCTTTTTGGCCTTGTGACCATCGTGGTGATTGCCGGAGCCGCCACATACCACCGCAGCCAGCGCAATGCCGAGCTCAGCCGCCAACAAGGGGTTAAAGAAGAAGGCTTGGTGGCCGTCACTACGGTCACGGTCGAGAACCGCAGCTTCCGCCCAAGTATCACGTTCACGGGAACCCTGCTGGCGGTGAATCGCGCCGAGTTGAAAGCAGAAGTTCCGGGTCGCGTGACACGAGTGCTGGTGCAAGAAGGCGACAGTGTTCGCGCTGGGGCCGTGCTTTCCGCGCAGGATGAAGATGACCTTTCGCTCGCCAATCAAGGCGCCGAAGCTCAGTTGGCCCAGGCACGGGCTCAGGCGCTGCAGGCCAAGCGCGACGCAGAGCGTGCGGAAATGCTGCTTGAAAAGCGCAGCATCACCCGCCAGGCGGCACAGCAAGCGGAGACTTCCAACAATGCCGCCGCCGCCGCCGTGCAGGCCGGGGAAAGCCAGGCGGGAATGACGAAAGTGCGGATGAAGAAATCTCGCATCACCTCGCCATTCGATGGCCAAGTTGCGCGCCGAATGGTGCAGCCCGGCGATGTGCTGGTGCCCGGCCAAAGTGCTTTCGAGGTCGTGGACAACACCAGACTAGAAATCCAGGCGGACCTCGCGGCCAATGCTATGTCCATGGTTCGCCCAGGCCAAAAAGTGCGCTTTCACGTACCGGGATTTGTCGAGCCTTTCACGGGAACCCTCACCCAAGTGAGCCCGAGCCTTTCTCAGGACGGCCGCAACCTGCATGTGCGCATCGAGGTGCCCAATACGGATCGCCTTTTGAAAAGCGGGGTATTTGTCGAAGGCATTATTCTCGGAGATGGTGAAACCCAGCGGCCCGCGCTTCCGGCTTCCCTCATCAAAACCCAGGGACTCAATGGCGAAGTGTTCGTGGTGGAAAACGGCCTGGCCCATAAAAGGCCCGTGGTTGTTGGGCCTGAGCAGGATGGTTTTCGCCCCGTGGATGGGATTCCCGCAGGAACCCAAGTGGTAGCCGTGGGTCAGGATCTCGTAACCGATGGCAGCAAATTAAAGATCGTGATGGACGGCGCCAAGACGAATATCAAAGCTGATGTCAAACCCGGTGCCAAAACATCGGCGAAGACTGAAGGGAAGTGATTCATGTTTCTTTCGGACCTCTCCATCAAAAGGCCGGTGCTCACGGTCTGCATCATGCTGGCGCTGGTGGTACTGGGCCTCTTTTCGGTGAAGGGCCTCGGTATTGACCAGTACCCCAACACCGACATTCCAACGATCACGGTCTCTGTCCTCTATCCCGGCGCTTCACCGGAAGCCGTGAAGCAGGACGTGGTGAAGAAGATCGAAGAGGCTGTAAACCCCATCGAAAAAATCAAAGAAATTTCGAGCACCAGCCAGACCTCATTGGGCACACTCGTCATCCAATTCCAGTTGGGGCGTGATGTGGACAAGGCGCTAGATGACGTGCGCACGCGCATCGGCCAGATTCGGCGCGATCTGCCCACCACCATCGAAGAGCCGGTCATCTCGAAATTTGACCCCTCACAATTGCCCGTGGTGTCGCTCGTCGTGGGCCCCGATGGCAAGCACACAGGGATGAGTGAAAAAGACCTCACCCGCGTCGCAGAAGATTTCCTAAAGCGACGCCTGGAAAACGTTAACGGGGTCGGCAAGGTGGACGTGGTCGGTGGCAGCACCCGGGAAATCCAGGTGCAAGTGGATCCGCAAAAGATCGAATCATTAGGTCTCGCGCTTCCCAAGGTGATGAGCGCGCTCGGCAATGACACGCGTGACATTCCGTCCGGGAACCTGCTCCAAGCCACCCGTGAAGTGGCCGTGAAAGTAGACGCGAAAGCCAAGAGTGTGGATGATTTCCGCCACGTCATCGTGGGCAATAAACAGGGGCGTCCCATCGAGTTGTGGGAAGTGGCCACCGTGGTGGATGGGTTCAAGGAGAAGCGCAGCCTCGCTCGGTTTAATGGGCAGGATGTCGTGGCGCTGGAAATCCAGCGACAGACCGGTGGGAACACCGTGGCCATGGTTGAAAACGTGGACAAGGCGCTGGAAGAAATGAAACTCGATCTGGTGAAAGAAGGCGTCGCCGTGGTGAAGGCCCGCGATAACGCACGCTTCATTCATCAGTCCGTAGAAGACGTGAACATCAGCATCTACCTGGGCGGCTTGCTCACGGTGATCATCGTGTTTTTCTTTCTCAAATCATGGCGTTCGACCCTCATCACAAGCTTGACGCTGCCGGTCTCGGTGATCTCCACCTTCATCATCATGAGGATTCTGGATTTCACGCTGAATACCATGACGCTCATGGGGCTCAGCCTGGCGATCGGCATCCTGATTGACGACGCCATTGTGGTGCGTGAAAACATCACGCGACACGCGGAGATGGGCAAGGATCACGTGACCGCCGCCCGCGAAGGTACCGCAGAAATTGGGCCCGCCGTCATCGCCACGACCCTGTCCATCCTGGCGGTGTTTGTGCCGGTGGCCTTCATGGGCGGCATCGTCGGAAAGTTCTTTTTCCCTTTTGGCATCACGGTGGCATTCGCAGTGCTGGTGAGCCTCTTCGTGAGCTTCACCCTGGACCCGATGTTGAGCGCCGTGTGGCCCGATCCCGAACATGAGAAGAGTCCCGATGGTCATGTTCATTATCAGGGCCGCAACCCCATCATGCGTGCGGTAGAAGCCTTCGGCCGGATGCTGGATTCCTGGGAAAAATTCTATGAGAAGGTCATCACCTGGAGCCTCGCGCATCGGAAAAGCGTTATGGCCATCGGCTTCGGAAGCTTCTTTCTGGCCATGAGTTTGGCGAGTCTCTTAGGCAACAATTTCATGCCCGACTTTGATCGCGGCGATTTGCAAATTACCTATAAAACAGAGCCTGGTTCAAGCCTTGCGGCCACCAAGAAAAAGGCCCAAGAGCTGGAGGCCATCGTCAACGCGACACCCGGTGTGGAGCAGGGCTACAGCACGATTGGGACTGGGCTGGGAGGCACCATCAACGATGGCGGTATCTACGTAAAACTGAAAGATGGAAAGCGGCCCAGCCATGTGCAGATTCGACGTCATCTGCGGGATGCATTTCATCAAGTGGCCGGGGTGGAAACGTCCGTCGGCGCGGTGAATGATTTTGGCACCGTAAGGCCCATCATGCTGGCGGTGCAGGGGCCTGATCGCGCTGCGGTTCAACAAGCCGCACCGCTTGTGAAGCAGGCGCTGGAAAGTGTTCCGGGCGCGGTGGATGTTTGGTCCAGTCAAGATGGCGGTAAACCCGAGCTGAAACTCGTGGTGGACCGCAAAGCCGCCAGCGATCTCGGCATTACTCCGGCCCTCGTGGCCCAAATGGTCCGCCCCCTGGTGGATGGCGAGGTCGTTGCCAAATACGAAGACGAAAGCGGTGAGCAGAGAGATGTGCGCGTTCGCCTATCGGATCAGGGTCGGCGCCTGGCGTCGCAATTATCGGGCATGACCATCGAGAGCACCAAGGACATCGGGGGCGGCAAACATCCGTTCGTCCGATTGGATCAGGTGGTGCATTTCGAGGAGTCCATCGCGCCCGCCAAACTCCAGCGCCACGGCCTTCAGGAGGAGATCGAGCTGTCTTGCAACTTTGAAGGGAACACCCTTCAGGAGGTCAGCACCGGCATCACGCAAAAGATCGCGGAGCTCCAGAAATCCGGACAACTGCCCGATAGCGTCAAGATCGAAATGCTAGGTCAGGCGAGGGATTCCAAAGAAACTGCGGGCTACATGGGCACTTCGTTATTGTTGGCGGTGTTCTTCATCTACTTCGTGCTGGCTTCGCAGTTCGAGAGCTTTAAACTGCCCATCACTATCATGCTGAGCCTGCCGCTCTCCATGGTGGGCATGATCATGATGTTGCTCATCACCGGTGACACCATGAGCATGATGACGAGCATTGGTCAGATTCTTTTGATGGGGCTCGTGACGAAAAATGCGATTCTTCTCGTGGACTACGCGATCCAATTGCAGAAAGAAGGCATGACGCGTACCGACGCGCTCATCAAAGCGGGCATGACGCGGCTGCGGCCCATTCTGATGACGAGTTTTGCGATGATCTTTGGAATGCTGCCGCTCTTTCTCGCGCTGGGCGCTGGCGCTGAAATGCGCGCTCCGATGGCCCGCGCCGTGGTCGGCGGACTTATCACCTCCACCTTGCTGACGCTCATCGTGGTGCCGGTCTTTTACGAAATTCTGGACGACTGGAGCTTCGCCAACCTCTTTTCATGGATGAAGCTCAAATTCAAGCGCCAATCGCAGGAGCCTACCGTGGAGGGCGAGGTTGAAGCGGGGTGATAAGCAGAACTGGGGGACCATTCTTGCTTAGTATCCGTCCTATCGCTCAGTCGGATTCCTGAGCACGAGCACCAGAATGTGCTCCACGTCGGCGTTGGTGACGCGGGGTTCCAGGCCGAGGGAATACTCTAAACGAATCTTATCCTGGCCGACCCCTGCCACCACCTGGCGGCGGACCTCGGTATAGAGAGACCTTCGGTCATCGAGCCCAAGAGGTCTTCCGAGCATTCGCCCCAGCGCGTATTTCGCCTCCATGTAGAGACGATTCACGTTCCAGGCCAGTTGAAGATTGTGGATGACAGCGTTCTCGGTGCGCTGTTGGTTGGTATGGGGGATGGAGGTTAGAAGCTCCGCCGCATACGACTCAAGGCGAATGCCTGCTTTCTTGAGCCGCAAGTACATATCTGCGTCTTCCATCCCCCAGCCTTCAAAGGCATCGTCGTAACCTTCCACTGACTCAAAGACCTCCCGTGATATCAGGACCGTGCCCATGAGATCACCCATGATTTTTTCCTCGACCTTGAAGAAACAAGCGGGGTCTAATCGCGGCTTTAGAAGGCTCACGAAATTAGGGTCGAGCAAAATGTCGGCGTCCACGAAGCAGAGCCACGGAGATGTCGCTGCTGCGGCCCCAAGATTTCGCGCCGTGGAAATCCGAAAAATGGATTGGTTTTCGACTCGTACCACTTTCACTTCGGGATGGGTCTGGGCCACCCAATCACCGGCTTTTTGAGGGCAAGAATAATCCACCACGACAATCTCGCTATCGGGTTGGGCCAACCAAGTGGGAAGGGTTCGCTGAAGGTGATCGAGCCTTCCCATGCAGGTGGTGATGAATGAGATTTCAGGCATGGGGTCTCCGGTGGGGGCGATAAAAGATGAAATATGAAGGATGAGATATGAATGATGGTAGCTACGAGGGCCGCACGGGGAGTGGGTCTGAGGTGCCGTAGCCTTGAGGATATCGGAGCCTCCAGGCCCATGCGCTTTCGACCATATTGTCGAGAGACGAATGCTTTGGTTCCCAGCCCAATTCGCGACGGGCCCGGGCGATATCCGCGACGATCACTGAGGGATCGCCCGGCCGACGGCTGGCCTCTTGCACGCTTAGCGGTTGAGCCGAAATTCGCCGCACGCTATCGAGGACTTCCCGCACGGAATGGCCGATCCCGCTGCCGAGATTCCAGATCCCCCAACTTTCCGGTTCTACTTTTTCAAGAGCGAGCCGAAACCCTTCCGCTAGGTCGAGAACGTGGACGTAATCCCGCAGCGTGGTGCCGTCCGGCGTGGGGTGGTCGGTGCCAAAAATATCCAGCCGTTCGCGGCGCCCCATCGCCATGTCTAGGGCCAAGGGAATCAGATGTGTTTCAGGGCGGTGGTCTTCTCCGAGAGCAGGCCCGCAGCCTGCGGCGTTGAAACACCTCAGCACCGCACAACCTAAGCCCCGCTGACGGTGCATCCAGGCTAGGGCTTGCTCCACCATGAGCTTGCTGTGGCCATAAGGGCTGAGAGGATTAGGCGGATGGTCTTCAGTCGCAGGTTTCAGGCCTGGATCTCCGTAGACCGCCGCGGTGCTGGCGAAGACAAAACGGCGAATCCCAAAGTCCATGGCCGCCTCCAAAAGAAGCAAGGAGCGGCCGAGGTTGTTCGCAAAAAAACGCTCAGGGTATTTAAGGCTCTCCCCGGCTTCGATGGACGCGGAAAGATGGAGGATGGCCTCGATGTGATCGGTTTCAAATAGGTTTCGGAGCGCCTGAATATCTCCGCAATCCCCCTTCACGAATTTGGCTTCCGCATGGATTGCCTCGGTGTGGCCCGTAACGAGACTGTCTAGGATCGTGACGCGGTGACCCGAACGGATGAGCAAATCTACCGTGTGACTGCCGATGAAACCCGCGCCCCCCGTGACTAGAATTCGCATACCGCCATCTCCTGAAGGTCGTTTGAGGAAAGTATCCCTCATACCCATTCGCTTTCAAAAATAGGGGAAGAAGCCCCCGGTGAACACAGCGCGACCCGCCGTACCCCTCGATTTGGTTGCGGCTCTGGCCGCGCTGCGGAACAATTGGTCACATGGTCACGACAAGCTGAAAAAAAAAACGATGATTCGAGGTTCGCTATGGCTAATCCTTCCGACGCACTCGACCCATCCACGCAGGGTCCCGCGAATTCGGACATCAAGAACCGGGTCGCCTATGTTTCGCCGGGAGACCCTCTCCAGATCCTATTGGTGGACCTGTGGGAGGACAGTTTGGGCCTGCGTCCCGTAGGCATTCGAGACAACTTTTTCGAGCTAGGGGGCGATTCCTTGCTGGCTGCAGACATGCTTATGGAGGCTGAAGCCCTGCTGGATATGGAGATCTCTCCAGATATTTTGCTGGCCGGTGCCACCATCGAACAACTGGCCGCAGCGCTCATCGCTGAAAATAATGCCATCGGGAAACCACGGGTGGTGGAGGTGCAAAAGGGCCGACCTGAGGGACGTTTCTTTTATCTCCACGGAGACTTTAATGGGGGTGGCTTTTACTGCGTGAATTTGGCCAGGCACCTCGGAAAGGATCAAGGTTTCTATACCCTTCCGCCCCACGGTCTGGCGGGGCCGCTGGTACCGCCGACCATCGGGGAAATGGCGACCGACCAGCTAAAGGCCTTGATAGAGTTCCAACCCCACGGCCCCTATCGTCTCGGTGGCCATTGCAATGGCGCGCTCGTGGCCTTTGATATGGCGAGGCAGCTGGTTTTGCGCGGAGAGCAGGTGGAGGCTCTGGTGTTGATCTCTCCAGGCATTGCGGCGGTTCCTACTCCCACCGTGAACCGTTCCGAAGCGGTGGATATTAGCCCCCTGTCGCTGGAGCATCGTCGGAAGGCGCTGCTTGAACTTTACTGGAAGGCTTGCGTCGAATATTTTCCGCAGCCCTACGCGGGCCGCATCAGTGTCCTCTACTCCACCGACGAGGCGCTCGATGTCGGACCCAAGTACGACTGGAGGCGCGTATCGAAAGAGGTGAACTTTCGCAGCGTTCCAGGCGGACACCTGACCATGCTTACCAAGCACATCCAAGGCCTGGCCGCGCAGGTGAAGGAGTGTTTGCAGCCTGCGGCTCAACGGTAGTTTGGCATTCCATGCGAAGCACGAAATCACTGGTCTGTTGTTTCATGGCGTGCATTGCCATTGCTCCGATATTCGCTTCATCTGGAAATGGCGAATCTCGACTCCCGTGGGATTACAAAGGAGAGCGCCTCTACTACCATTCTTGTGGTTGCGCCGATGCATGCTGGATTGCAGAGGTCAGGGACTCAAGAACATCCAAAATAAAGGCCCGGCTCCGCTGCGATTGCGAAAAGCTACTGTATTCGCTTGGGAATGCCGTGGAAGAAAAGCCGTTCGGTGATTCTTGCGATTCGGTGAATGCGCCTGACAAGTTCAAAATCATCCCGAACATGATGAAGAGAATTTTGGGGCGAGCACCCACACCAACGGCAAAACCCAATAGCTAAGGTTCCTGGCCTACCCCTCGTTCAACTCGGACTCATCCGTGTGTGTTCTCCGTCATGCTGTAGATATTCGGCTCACGGTTGGGCCGCTTAACTTTTTTCGTCAGGCTCATCATGAATCAGCGAATTATCCCAGCCTGTTTGCTGATCGAGCGCGAGCTGATGCTCGTTCAGGGGTGCGAACATCCTGCGGTGAATGATCAGTCAAAGATGTGTTTGGTTTCTGGTTCTTGGAGCGACATGACAACCCCGCTGACACCCTGGCTCCGATCAGTGGCTGAACGGAAAGGGCAGCATACCCTGCCCGAATCCAGCGCACCATTGCCGGACGCGTCAGAGAAAATGAAGGATGACCAATGAATGATTAATTTACCCGAGATTCTTGATGCCAAAGTTCTGATCGTAGACGATCAGGAAGCCAATGTGCGGCTACTTGAGCAAATACTGGGCAGCGCCGGTTATACGTGCATTGCGTCGACCATGGATCCCCGTACTGTTTGTGGCCTGCATCGCGATAACCACTATGACCTGATCCTGCTCGATCTGCAGATGCCCGGCATGGATGGCTTCCAGGTGATGGAGGGCCTGAAGGCCATTGAAACGGACAGCTACGTTCCGGTCCTCGTGATCACCGCTCAACCGGATCTCAAGCTGCGGGCGCTGAAAGCTGGCGCGAAGGACTTCATCAGTAAACCGTTTGATCTGGCCGAAGTAAAGACACGTATCCACAACATGCTGGAAGTTCGGCTGTTGTATAAGAAAATCGAGAATTACAACAAGATGCTGGAACAGACGGTACAGGAAAGGACTGGAGAGCTAGTCAGAGCCAATGAGAAGCTTTCGCAGGAAATAGTAGAACGCAAGGTAACGGAAGCGTCGCTCCAGAGAGCCTACGCGGAAAATAAGCAGTTAAAGGACCGGTTCCAGGCTGAGAACATCTACCTTCGCACCGATCTCGACAGGGAAATCAACTTCGGCGAGATCATCGGGCGCAGCAAGGCTCTCGAGCATGTGTTTTTCAAGGTCGAACAGGTGGCGCCCCAGGACGCAACCGTTCAGCTCCTTGGCGAGACCGGCACGGGTAAGGGAATAGTCGCGCGCTCTATTCACGGCAAGAGCAGCCGCAAGGACCGGCCCATGATAACGGTCAACTGCTCGGCACTCCCCGCGAATCTCATCGAAAGCGAGCTTTTCGGACGGGAAAAGGGAGCGTTCACGGGCTCTCACGACCGGCAAATAGGGCGCTTCGAACTTGCCGACAACGGCACCCTGTTCCTCGACGAGATCGGCGAGATGCCGATGGACCTTCAAAGCAAGCTGCTCAGGGTTATCCAGGACGGCGAGTTTGAGCGGCTGGGCGGCCCCAAGACCATCAAGGTCAATGTACGGATCATCGCATCCACCAATCGGAAGCTGGAGGAAGAGATCCGGAAGGGCAGGTTTCGGGAAGACCTGTTCTACCGGCTGAATGTGTTCCCTATCACGATCCCGCCGCTACGGCAGCGCAGCGAGGACATCCCGCTTCTCGTCGATTATTTTGTCGCCAAATTCAACAAGAAAACGGGGAAGAGGATCGAGACCGTGTCGAAAGACACCCTGAACGTCCTCCAGGACTACGACTGGCCGGGCAACGTGCGCGAGCTGGAGAGCATCATCGAGAGGGCGGTCATCACGAGTCAGGGGACCGGGTTGCAGGTACTGGACCGGTTCGTGAATTCCCTGAAGACCGGTGAACAAGAGGCTCAGGATTGCAAGGTCCTTGTCGATATCGAACGTGAACATATTCTCCAGGCGCTCGAGAAAACCGGGTGGAGGATCGAAGGGGAAAAAGGCGCAGCGGCGATGCTGGGTCTCAACCCCAGCACGCTTCGCGGCCGGATAAGGAAAGGCGGCATCCGCCGTTCATAAAAAATACACCGCAAAACTCATACATATTTCGTTCTTCAGGGCCACGACATTTGACGGTTCTGTTAAATGCGACGGGTGCCCTTGACGGCTTTCTCTTTATCTCTTGTATCTCACCTTAAATTTTCTCCTACACAATCAAGCCCTTTACTCTAGCAATATCCGCAGTTCTCATCTGGCACGTCAGTTGCTCCTTACCCTCCTAAGGAAGTGGCAGGCAATCAAGTTTGCCACTACAAAATTTTCAGATTTGAAAGTCCTCAAGGAGGGGACACAACATGAAAATACGCAAAGACTATTCAAAGAAGTTGTTTCTGGCAGCAGTACTCGGAATTTGTGCGACCGGGATCGCAAGCGCTGGCACTGGTCCAATGCCGGTAAACCTTGGCTCGGCCGGTTCTTTCGCGATTCTGAGCCAAAGCGGAATCACTGACGTTTATCGATCCGCTATTGTTGGGGATGTTGGAACGAGCCCCATCACTGGTGCAGCACTTCTCCTCACGTGCGGGGAAGTGTCGGGGAAGATATACACCGTGGACGCGGCTGGTCCTCTCCCCTGCTCGTTGACTGCCGCCACTTTCCTGACCTCGGCTGTGGGCGACATGGGATTTGCGTACAACGACGCTGCGGGACGGATGTCACCCAATTTCATTGAACTGGGTGCCGGAGAGATCGGCGGGCTGACCCTAGCCCCTGGCCTCTACAAATGGAGTACGCCACTTTTGATTACCACCGATGTCACGCTCACGGGCGGACCGAACGATGTCTGGATCTTCCAGGTAGCGGGAACGCTGAACCAAGCAAACTCTACGCGAGTGACGCTGGCCGGCGGGGCTCAGGCCAAGAACATCTTCTGGCAGGTCGCCGGCGCGGTGACGCTTGGAACGAACGCGCACTTTGAGGGCATTGTACTGGGTAAAACCATGATCGCCGTGAACACGGGAGCATCGGTGAACGGCAGACTGTTGGCTCAGACCGCGGTCACCCTTCAGATGAACGCAATTACCGAGCCCGCCAAATAAGGACGCATACTTCCCAAGTGGGTTTGACGCCCACCCACACTCGCAATATCAAAGGGTTACAGGTTTCGGCCTGTAACCCTTTGATTTTCCCCCTTCGCTTCCGGCCCGTGGATTCAAACTTCCTTCTCAGTTCGAAGCGCTTGCAGAACCCCCGCAGTCCAAGGTGACGCAGGCAGCTCATAGGCATTTCCTTTCTTTGGGCCCGAGACTCGGATAGAGGTCCGGCGCTGTCGGCCCAGGGAGCACCCCATGCCTTTCTATCGGTTCTGTTGCAAAGATTCGTTGATGAGAAACTTTGTGATCGAATGATTCATGCGACAACCCCGAAGATCGATTCGATGAACGAAGTTGCCGACCAACCACTCAGTTGGTCGGCCTCCTTCACATGCCCCTTCCGAATCATCGCCATCGCATCGTACCCATCCAGTGTTCGTCTGGCTGAATCAAAGGTCTTGAACCCCAGTCCATATCGAACCAACCGCTTGATCCGTCTGTGATCTTTCTCGATCCGGTTATTCAGTGCGCGGCCCGTCACCAAGATCTGAGCTTAGGGTTTCTCTCGGATGATCGTCAGGTGCGCAGCGTCAGGCGCAGCTTGATGCCCTCGATGGGTCCCGCCGAGATGTCGTGACTCTGCCGAATGTTCTGACCGGGAATCGGTTCCAGGTCGTAGTACCGCAGCAGGCTTGTGGCAAGTGCTTTGATTTCCAGCTTGGCGAAGTTGATACCGATGCAGGTCCGGGGACCCGCGCCAAAACCCACCAAGGCATAGGGAGTGCGCGTGTCTTCTTCGCGGGGTGGCGCGAAGCGATCTGGGTCGAAGGTCTCGGGGTCCCGCCAAACATCTTTCAGATAATGGGAGCCGACGATGGAGTAAAAGACTTTGGCTCCGGCCGGGATGATGTGGCCCCGAAAAGGCACATCCGATAGAACGCCCCGGGCTCCGTTCGGAATGGGCGGGTACAGGCGCTCAGTTTCGCTCAAGGCATAGCCCAGAATTTTCATGTGTTGGAGGTCTTCAACGCTCGCATGTTGCCGACCTTCCAGGATCAAAGCCTGCTCCTCGCGAACCCGGGCCAGGTAATCCGGGTGCTGACTCAGGAGGTACAAGAACCACGCGATGAGACTCGTGGAGGTCTCGTGCCCCGCCACGAGCAGAGTGTTCATGTGTCCGATTAATTGTTCATCAGAAAGGGCCTGCCCATCTTGATCCTGAGCCACCACCAACAGGCCCAGGGCATCGTTTCTCGGATGGTCTCGGCGCTCTTGGAATTTCGGCACCAGGAGCCCCCGTAGGCGATCCCACACCTGGTCGCGTCGTAGGTACCAGGCCTCGTCGCGGCCCTGCACCGCCACGACATTGCGCAGGTCGAGCAACTGGGTGTAGATGTCGGCAAACTGCTCTACCTCTGACCCCGGTGCCAGGCCCGCCAGCGTCTCGGCGGCGATGGCGAAAGTTAGTTTCCGGGCTTCCTTGTAGACGTCCACGACACCCCGCGACACCCAGTCCGTTACGGATTCGTCAATGTTGCGCTGCATCACGTTCAGGTAGTCCCCGAATTGGCTCACCGCAAAGGCCGGGTTCATCATCCGCCGGTGGTCGGCATGTACCGCGCCGTCCATGCTCAAGAGGCCGTAGCCCAATTGCTCCCCGATCCCCTGAATTTCGCCCCAGCCGATGGCTGTGGAAAAGGCCTCGCGGTGGGTGTGAAGCACCAGTCGGTTCGCCTCGGGGCCGATCACAAAAATGTAATCGCCGCCCAACCCGGCAATGCGAAATACGGGCCCGTATTCCTCAAAACAGCGCGCCATGGCAGGCCCCATGTTCGTGCGGTAGTCCTTGGGCAGCTTGCCCTTTGGGATCGTCGTTTCCCTCGCTGGCGTATCGGCCTTATCCGTCTCATTCGCCTCATTCATCTATGCCCCCGGCACTGTAGCGCATAACCCGAGGCGTGGGGGCACCATTGGGATTCTGCACAAAATCACGGTAACTCGATGAGGCCATCATGAATCCGAGTTGGACCAGTTGTTCACTGTTCTCATAGCGGACCGACGGGGGGCCCATAAGGCACAGGTCGGGCGACTCCGCGAACTTTCTCACGTAGGCCGCATATTCGGAGGCTCCGTTCCAGTGCTCCTTTCGGACGCTTTCTTCTTGGGCGCGCTGCACGAAACTGGCGATGAATTTAAAATGCAGCAAGGCCCCCGTCAGCAGCGTACTCCTGGCGCCTGGCAGGCTGGTTCGATGCACCCCCCGATCCAGGTCTGGTCCCGGAATCCACCTTCGCAGCGCGAACTTCGATAACACGATGGGCGGCCCTGCGGAGACATCGGCGGACTTGAAAATTCGATGACGAACCCCGCCAGCAATATCGCCCGTGGCGGGGTTGAGGAAGTAATCCTCGCCATCGAAGTACGGACAGACTGATCGCATATCCTGTCCCACCTCAAAGGTCGTTTCGATGACGGAATGAGCGGAGTACATATCAAGCAACATGGTGGGCAGCACGCGGAAATTCTGGCGATCAAGGAAGGTGCACACGGTGTCGAGATCCACGGTCTCGCATTCTGGGTAGGCCAGGTATTCATCCGCGTCTAAGAAGAGGGCCCACCGGTCGTCGGCATATTGGTTCATCAGCGGTACCGCCCATTTCACGCCGAAGTGGCTATCTCGGTAGCTGGAGGCGGTCTGCCAGAGATGGACGTCCGGTTCGTTCAATAGACATTCCGCGGTGCCATCCAAAGAATCATTATCAACGATGAAAAACCGCCTAACGCCGAGGCGGCGGTGGTAGTCCAGCATGTAGGGCAATCGAGGTTGTTCGTTGCGCACGCATAGGAAGGCCCTCACGCCCGGCTCTGAGGCTGGGATCAGACGGGAATCGAGGCGCTTCAACACCTCGTTCATCCTCGAAGCCCAGCGGGTGAAGCCACGAGATTCAACACCAGATCGGCCGCGCGCTTTGGCCCTCCGGCGTGGCGCAGGGACTCGCCCAATTCGGTGGCCCGCCTGCGGAATTCCGGATCGCTCAACACGGCCTCTGCGGACTCACGCAGCGATGCGGACGTCATCACTTGTAGCCGCAGACCCGCTCCAAGTTCCACCACCCGCGCTGCGGTGATGGCCTGCTCCGCTTGTTGGGGGACGAGCAACATCGGGACATTTAAGGTCAGAGCCTCGTGAACACTATTCATCCCGCTATGGGTGATGAACAAGGCGCTCCGTTTCAGAATCTCAATGGGTGGAACCAGATTACGAACGATGAAATTCCCAGGTATCCCTGACACCGGGCCGAGAGATTCGATGCTCAGTCTGCTTCCGATGGACATGACCACAGTGTAGGGGCTGTCCCGAAACGCGGCGATACAGGCCTTGAAGAAATCCGGATTCTGATTGAGAACGGTGCCCAGAGAGATATAGATGACCCGCTTGCCATCGAGCTGCCCAAGGGGGAAATCCGGTTCATCGCCGCGAGCCGCCACCGACGATCCCACATAGTGAATGCGAGGGTCCAGTTGATGCGATTCGGGCTGCATCTCCGTAGACGTGTAGCTGAGGGTGAGGTTGCCAGGCGCATTGAACAATTCGCTGTAGGTGAGCGGCTGGACCCCATATTGCGTTGCGATCTGACGTGCAATCTGATGGAACCTTATGGCATGCAATAACCCACCTTGATGTTCAGGTGGGCCGCTAGCAGACCCTGCGGGCAGCTTCATCATGGCCGGTGTGAAGGTCCACAGCGCCATGGACACCACGGTTGGAATATCGAGGATGCGTGCGACCAGCGTTCCCCAGGGACACATGGAATCATGGAGGATATAGGCCGGATTTTCCGCGCGAACGATGTTGATTAAATCTGGAAGCAGGTCGCGACAGGTGCCGATCATTTTCTCAGCGGCGAGTTGGGGATGGGTGCCGTTCAGTCCCGGTTGGTCAATGTAGTGATCATGGATGATGGGAGTAGGGCAAAACGAAGCGCCCGTGGCTTCGATCACAGGACGAAATCGCTCCGTCGCGAAATAGAGAATCTGCTCACCCCGCCGGACAAGCTCAGCCGTCATCCCCAAAGAGGGATAGATGTGTCCACTCGCAGGGATGTTGAAGAAAATCGCCTTGGACATCACGCGTTCGATCCTAGAGAAAGCTTCATGGTATTTCATCCCGGATTCTGTGGCCGTCATTGTTCACGCGGCTTCAGGCCTCGGGCGTCAGGCTTCGTTGTTGATTTCAAAGGCAGCCTTGCAGCTCGTCAGATATGCGAAGCATCACCCAACAATGATGCCTGAAGCCTGAAGCCTGATGTCTGATGCCCAAAGCCCCACATTCAGACATGGACCTCGGCCCCGTATGCGGCACACTGAAGGGCTATGGAAACCCGCGACCGGGCCCGGCTCGATGAATTACTGCGACTGTTGGAAGGCCCTGCATCTGGGTTGACGACGGACTCTAAACTTCGCTGGGCGGAGCCTTCTGCCCTCGCGCTGCTGTTGGCGCGATGGATTTCTAAGGAAGGTCGTATTCAACCGCTGTGGGTGGATGCGCCTTCGGAATCTGAAGCCCAGGCCCTCGCCCAGGATCTGCGCGTGTTGTTACCGAACGCAGGCGTGGCTCATTTCCCGGGGCTCGCGCCTTATCTTGGCGGTGAATCTTCACCCCCTGGGATGGTGCTGCGGGACCGACTGGCCACGCTCATCGGACTTTTGGAACGTCGCGTGACGGTGCTGGTAACAGGGCCCCTAGCGGCCTTTGAAAAGCTGCCCCATCCGACCTGGTTCCAGAAACAAAAACTCGAATTGCAAAAGGGTACTGAGGTGCCGCGCGAATTGCTGTTGGAGACGCTCGTAGCCTTGGGGTATCGCCGCACGGAGCTGGCTTCGAGCCCCGGCGAATTCAGCGCGCGCGGCCTGGTCATTGATCTCTGGCCCGATCATCTCGATCAACCTTTGCGCCTTGAAACCTTCGGCGACGAATTAGAAAAGCTCGCGCCCTTCGATCCCGATACTCAGCGACGCACCGGCGAAGAACTCGAAAAACTCATCATCTATCCGCGCTACGAAGCCGCTCGGGGCGATGGGAATCCGCTCCTGAAAGCCGTTCAGTCTCGTGCGGATCGCACGACGGACCCAGAAGATGACGTCACCTTCCGTCGCTCG
>JAYVXV010000102.1:0-2217 GCA_043784905.1 Holophagaceae bacterium
TACGATTGGCAAATTGTCAGCCCCCCATATCGCAGTTTCTGGAGGTTCCTTCATGTCGGGACTTTTCGCTAAGAAAGACCTGGCCCGGCTCATCGCCGATGCCAACGATCCCAATGCCGCCGAAGGGGGCCACGCAGGCACGCTCAAGCGTACCCTGGGCGCCTTCAACCTTACGACACTCGGCATCGGCGCCATCATCGGCGCGGGCATCTTCTCACTGACGGGAACCGCAGCGGCCTATTACGCGGGCCCCGGCATCGTTTACAGCTTCGTCATCGGCGGCATCCTCTGCGCATTGGCGGGCGTCTGCTATGCAGAGATGGCGGCCATGGTGCCGGTATCGGGATCGGCCTATGCCTATTCCTACGCGACCATGGGTGAATTCATCGCCTGGATCATCGGCTGGGATTTGATTCTCGAATACGCCTTCGGAGCCGTCACGGTGTCGGTTTCATGGTCTGGCTATTTCCTTTCGATGATTCAAAAAACCCTAAACATCCATCTGTCGGATGGAATGCTGCGTTTCACCGAGGGCCCTTGGGGCAACCTCGTAACGCTCTCCAATGGAACTCAGGTGCACGGGGTTTGGAATATCCCCGCTACTTTCGTGGCGTTGCTGGTCGCCGCCATCCTCTACCGGGGCATGAAGGAATCCGCCTTCGTGAACAACCTCATCGTGATCGTGAAAGTCTCCATCGTGCTGATCTTCATCATCCTTGGTTGGGCGGTAGTGGATCATGCCAACTGGATCGGAAACCCTGCCGCCACGGGTCTCGCAAGCTTGGTGCCCCCAGTCGGACCCAGCGTGCGGGCAGGCCAGAACATCATCAGTTATGGTTGGCCAGGCGTACTCACAGGCGCGGGAGTGGTCTTCTTCGCCTACATTGGATTCGACGCGGTCTCTACGACCGCCCAGGAATGTAAAAACCCGACGCGAGATTTGCCCATCGGCATTCTCGGATCCCTGGTGGTCTGCACCATCCTTTACATTCTGATGGCTCTGGTGCTGACGGGCGTGGTGCCCTATAAGCAACTGGGTGTATCCGATCCCGTCGCCGTGGGTATTGACAAGATCGTGGCCCTGCGCCACTGGAGCCTAGGTTCGGCCAAGACCTTTACCTTCCTCATCAAGCTTGGCGCCCTCAGCGGCCTGACCTCCGTGATCCTGGTGATGATGATGGGCCAGACGCGCATCTTCTACGCCATGAGCAAGGACGGGTTGCTGCCTTGGTTCGGAACCGCCCATAAGACCTTTGGAACCCCCCATCGCGCCACCGTCGTCACCGGAGTTTTCGTGGCCATCTGCGGCGGCCTGATGCCCATGAGTCTCGTGGGTGAGTTGGTCTCCATCGGCACCTTGCTGGCCTTCGTGCTGGTCTGTGTCGGAGTGCCCATCCTACGTATCAACAATCCCGACGTGGCCCGTCCTTTCAGGGTGCCAGGTGGCACCATCGGCACGATTCTCATCGGGGGCCTCGGCGCCGTAGCCTGCATCTGGGTGATGACTGGCTTGCCCAAGGACACCTGGATCCGCCTCATCGTTTGGCTGATCATCGGATTCTTCATCTATTTCGGTTATGGCAAGAGCCACAGCAAACTAAATAATGGATCCGCCGCATGACCTTGCGGTTAGCGTTTTTTGAAAAGCTCCCTCTCACGGGAGCTTTTTTGCGTTTGCGTGGTGAGGCCTTGCGCTTGCGCAGTGAGGCCTTGTGTTGCCGTGGCTGCCTGGGAGCACTCGAAGCCCATTCCGAAGTCGGTCTGTGCGGCCGCTGCTGGTCGGGCCTGGTTCCGCTCCCGGAGGGGCGCTGTCGGCGTTGCGCCCTAACCCATGGCGAGGATCGCGAATGCCCCGAGCCCGTGGCCTGGACCCTTGGTGACGCCCTCTGGGATTACCACGGCGGAAGACCCCCCCTTGGCGCCATGCTGATGCCCGGCATCAAGGTCGGCGAATGGGGCTGGCGGGCAGCGTTGCTGGGTCGTGCCGCCAAGATGCCGCCGCCGAGTTTCGCTGTGGGAGTAGACCTCATTACCGCAGTGCCTGGCCATCCATGGCGCCGGTGGAGTCGCGGTTTCGATCTGGCGGAAGACCTGGCAAAGCTGAGCGCTCAACGCATCGAGAAGCCCTTTGTTTCGCTGCTACGCAAGCCCCTATCGAGCGCACGCCAAACGGGCCGACCCGAAAGCCAGCGGCGGCGGCTGCCACAAAAAGCATTC
>JAYVXV010000103.1:0-2210 GCA_043784905.1 Holophagaceae bacterium
ACGCCCGAGCCGTGTTGCGTAATGCTTTCTTCTTCGGTCGCGCCAAGGCCTCGGATTTACTGATTCCCTGGTGTACCTACACCGACCCGGAAGTCGCACAGGTGGGCTTAACCGTGGCCATGGCCAAAAAGGAAGGCCTTGAGACCGCGACTTATCGCGTGGGATTTTCGGAGATGGATCGCGGTGTGCTGGAAGAAGAGACGGGCTTCATCCAGTCGCTCGTGATTAAAGGTACGGACAAGGCTTTGGGGTTCACCCTTGTCGGCCCCCGCGCCGGTGATTTCGCGGGTGAAGCCGCGCTACTGCTGAAGACCACTGGACGACTTTCGACCTTGGATGGCGTTATCCATCCCTACCCGACGCTGGGCGAAGCCTTCAAACGGTTGGGCGGCCTCGCGGTGAAAGCTAAGTTCACACCGGGTGTGGCCAAGCTGTTTAAGCGGTATTTCGATCTCATGCGATAGCGGCAGCCGGTGCTTATTTCGGTGGTCATTCCCACGCTCAATGAAGCTGCGCGCATTGAGGACTGCTTGCGACAATTCGAGCATCAGCCAGGGGAGTGGGAGCTCATCGTGGTGGATGGCCAAAGCGGCGACGAGACGGCTCTGAGGGCAACGGCAATGGGCGCCTCGGTGATCAGCACGGAACCTGGACGAGGCCCCCAGATGAATGCGGGGGCCGCCGCCGCCCAAGGCACGGGGCTGTTGTTTCTTCACGCGGATGCGAGGCTTCCGCCCCATGCCCATCAACGGATGTCGAAAGCCCTTGACGATGTCTCCGTGGCCCTCGGTTGCTTTCGGGTCCGCCACGAAGCTGAGCGATGGAAAGGTTCCTGGAAATCGGGCCTGCTGCGCCTCGCAGACCTGCGCTCGCATTACACTTCACAACCCTATGGCGACCAGGGTCTTTTTGTTCGCAAGCTTGAATTTCAAAAAGCGGGAGGCTTTCCGAATCAGCCCCTGATGGAAGAAATGGATCTGGTCCGCCGATGCGCCAAACAGGGCCGCATCGTTACGTTGAATGCAGAAATCATGGCATCGGGCCGCCGCTTTGAATTCGGGTTTCTACAAGCTTGGCTCTGCATGATGTGCTTTCCCTGGCTCTATCGATTGGGCGTTTCAACTCAAAGGTTGGCTAAGCTCTACGGGCATCCCCGTTAGATTTTCCAGCAAGGGCAGGGTGGGGATGAAATGGAACGGGGAAATTTATCCCGGATTTTGCAGTTGTCATTGTTCCAGGCCGCTTCAGGCCTCGGACATCGGGCCTCGTTGTCGTGGGTCGCTATCGCATACATGTGTTCAAGATGGCCCATCCAAAACCAACAACGAAGCCTGAAGCCAGAGGCCTGATGCCTTCTGACCATGAGCACAAACGCAAAATCCGGGTTTCTCAGCGAAACAGCCCGGTCAAAAACGGCGAGCCTCCGATTAAGCCTCTCGCCCGCGCGCATCATGGCCTCGTATTCAGCCTCTAAGTCAACGAAGGCCCATCCACCAGCTCGGCCATCAGGGTCAGATCCTTTGCTTTTCGGTAGCCCTCAGTGATTTCGGCATAGACCTGTTCCCGCACGCCACCCGCGTTCATTTGGCACATGGGGACCATCTCGCCGTTGTGGGGCAGGCGGAATACGCAGGCGGCGGAACGTGCCTGGCCCACCTCGGTGCGCAGTTCTTCGGGGCTCATAAAGTGATGGCTGGTGAGGGTCACGCCATCCACGCGGACTCGGCCAAGCAAGCTCCCCACCAACAATCCGGCCACAGAGGCGCCCATGGATTCCGCCAAACGCGCATCAGCCCATGGCCAAACGTTTTTGAAGAAATAACCCGGCGCGATGCGCAGGGCGCCTAAGGCCCTCGCGATCATTTCGAGGGGGCGGTCGTCGCGAAAGGCCATGCCGCCGAGCCCAGTCTTGAAGAAGCCTTCCATGACCGCTCGGTCCTGGGCGGTGTCGCGAATCATCTGCATCAATCGAGGCTCGGCATCTCCTTTCTGAACCGCAATGAAGGGCACGAAGCGCGTACAGTCACGGTGGCCGAAATGCAGGGGCTCGGAGCTTTCGAGCACCGCACCAAAAGTAGCGGTGGCCTTGGAGACCTCGGCCCACAGCTCGTCGGCCTTGACCCCTTGTTGGCTTTTTTGAGTGCGGCCCACTTGAGCTAGGGGTTGGTAGCTCAGCAGCGAAAAGGCATCCCGATTGCGAATGACCCAAG
>JAYVXV010000104.1:0-2209 GCA_043784905.1 Holophagaceae bacterium
AACTCCGCCTGGCCCAAGAAGAAGCAAAAATGTACGACGAGGGCACCAACTGGCGCATCCAAGCCGAACGCAAGGTCGAAGGGGTCCGCCGTGAGATCCGCAACCAGGAACACGCCATCGCCCTGGCGGAGAAAGAATTCAATGTCTTCATGGCCAAGGACGAAGCCGATGAGCACATCAAAGAGCTAAAGTTCCGCGAGTCCATGGGCGAAATCACCGCAGGCCAGGAGATCGAACTTGAGCGCCAAACCATCGCGAAAAAGTTCGATCTGGATATTCAATACACACGGGATATTCTGCTTTTGGAGGCCAAAACCGAAGGGGAGAAGGCCAAGCTGCAAAATAAGATTCTCGAATTGCAGGCGCAGAAACGCAGAGCAATGAAAGATTCGGAACGCGCTCGGATGGATGAACAGCTTGCCCGCTGGCGAACGCTTGCGCAAGGCATCACCGGGGCCATGGGCCAAGCCTTCACCGGCCTCGTGAATGGCTCCATGAGCTGGGCGAACGCCTTTAAAACCGTGATGAAAGGTGTGCTTGATTCCTTCGTCCAAATGGGCGTCAAGATGGCCGAGGATTGGGCCATCCGCAAAGGTATGATGCTCGCTAAAACGCTGCTTTTCGGCGCTCAAGAAACGGCCTCTAACGATTCCGTAGCTGCTAACAACTTGAGCGTCGGCGTGGCGTCCGACAAAGCGCTGGCTATCAGTGCGGCGGGGCTTGCGGCGGTCAACGCCATGGCCTCGGTCGCGGCCATCCCTTTCTACGGTTGGGCTATGGCTGGGCCGGTGGGCATGCAAACGCTCGCCATGGCACTTGGTCTAGCAAGCGCGGAAGGTGGATGGGGCCGCGTCCCGCAAGACACGGTAGCTCAGATCCACAAAGACGAAATGGTGCTCCCCGCCAAGTACGCCCAAGGCCTGCGCTCGATGTTTGAAAATGGGGATGGCGGCGGCAAGGGTGGGGATACCCATCATCACCACTACAACATCACCGCGATGGATGCGAAAAGTTTTCAACGATTCGCATCCGAAAAAGGAAACATCCTCGCCTCCACGGTGCAACGCCAAGCGCGCAATTTTCAAGGCATGGGGCAGCGATGAGCGGAACCTTTCCCCAAACCCTTCCCGGCATCAAAATGGATTTTGCGCGTGAATCCATCTTCGCCACCAAGCTCCAGGAATCGCGGTCTGGAAAAGAATTGGCTACCGCGTGGTGGTCACTCCCCAAATACCGCTACACCGTCAACATCGAATTCCTGCGCCAAGGTTTGCAGCTCAACGGCAACTATTCCGAGATGGCAACGCTCGTGAATTTTTATGAGGCGCAAAAGGGCCAATACGACATCTTTCAATTCACCGATCCCTACAACGGCACCGTGCAGACGTGCCGATTTGAGGCGGACGCGATGGAGTTTGCGCGGGACGGCTACGGCATCTGGACCGTCAAAACCATGCGCTTTCGGACGGTAAAATGAGAGTCCCGAATGGAGCATTTCCCACCACCACCGACAAAATCACCTTGGCGGACCTCTACACCTTCACGCTTGCGACAGGCGCGGTCTATCAGCTCACGAGCTTTGATCAGCCCGTCGTTTATGGCAGCGCCTGGAGTACCGGCACGAATTTCAAGCGCGGATCGACCAAGTTAAAAATGGGCCTCGAAGTGGACACCCTCACGATTGACGTGGAGTGCGGCGAGACTGCCACCATCGCGGGCTATCCGTGGCCACAGGCCGCGGCGTTGGGCCTGTTGGACGGGGCAACGGTCAAACTGGAACGGGCGTACATGGTGAATCCGCCCACGTCTCAATGCACGGTCCCGCTTTTCGAGGGTTACATCTCGGAAGTCGAGGCCTCGCACACGGAGGTGCGATTGGTGGTGCGCAGCCTCCTGGAAATCCTTAACTCGCAATGGCCCCGCAACCTCTATATGCCTACCTGTGCTCACAAGCTGTACGGGAGCGGTTGCAGTGTGAATTCGGCGGCGTTTGCGGTTTTTGGATCGGCAACCGGCGGAACAACGTCTTCATTCACCTGCTCAGCGGCAACGGGTGTGCCTGCGGGCTATTGGGCACTCGGGAAAGCCACATTCACCAGCGGCCCGCTTTCAGGGGTCCAGATGGGGATTAAGGACTCCACCACGGGCGGGCTCATCAGCCTGATAGGGCCGCTCTCGTTTGCAGCGTCTGGCAACGTGACACTGATCC
>JAYVXV010000105.1:0-2201 GCA_043784905.1 Holophagaceae bacterium
GGAGAACAACTATGAATCCACGAGCTCTCGGAACCCAAGGCCTGAGCGTTTCTCCAATGGGCCTGGGCTGCATGGGGATGTCGGAGTTCTACGGCGCCACGGACGACGTGGAATCCACGGCCACCATCCACCGATTCCTGGATCGCGGTTTCAACTTTCTGGACACCGCGGATGCCTACGGACCCCATCTCAACGAAGAGCTGATGGGCCGCGCCATCAAGGGGCGCCGTGATTCAGTCGTCCTCGCCACTAAGTTCGGCATCCAGCGCACGGCAAACCCCGCCGAACGCCGCATCAACGGCCGCCCGGAGTACGTTCGAGCCGCCGCGGAAGCCAGTCTTCAGCGGCTGGGCGTGGATCACATTGATCTTTACTACCAGCATCGCGTGGATGCCGAAACGCCCATTGAGGACACCGTGGGCGCCATGGCCGAGTTGGTGAAGGCAGGGAAGGTGCGCTATCTGGGCCTTTCCGAAGCATCGCCGGACACCCTGCGCCGGGCCATGAAAGTCCATCCCATTTCCGCGCTGCAAAGCGAATATTCCCTGTGGACTCGGGATCCTGAAGACGGCGTGCTGGCGACCTGCCGCGAACTGGGCATCGGCTTCGTGGCCTACAGCCCGCTGGGCCGTGGATTCCTCACGGGGCAGTTGCGAAAATTCGAGGATTTCGCTCAGGATGATTACCGGCGTTTTTCCCCGCGCTTCCAAGGCGAGAATTTTCTGAAGAATCTGGCTCTCGTGGACAAGGTTGGGGAGTTGGCGAACGCCAAGGGTTGTCGGCCGGCCCAGTTGGCGCTGGCATGGGTGCTGGCCCAGGGGAAGGACATCGTGCCCATCCCTGGCACCAAACGCCGCGCGACCCTGGATGAAAATCTGGATGCGCTGAGCGTCGAATTGACGGAAGCAGATTTCGCGCACATCAACGAAGTCCTGCCCAGCGGCACGGTAGCAGGCGAACGCTATCCCGAAGCCATGATGAAACTCGTTGGCCGTTAGGCCCGATCTGAAGTTAGGCCTGCGCTTGCACACCAAGCGAGCCATTTCGCAGAGCGAGCAGTTCGGGCAAACCGACCATCCACCCCCCGTCATTTCAATGGAGAAAACATGAATGTCCTAAAAATTGCTGCGTTCTCTGATGGGGACACCGGAGGCAATCCCGCAGGCGTCTTGATTGCCGATGAGCTTCCCAACGACCCTGAGATGCAGCGAATCGCAGCGGAGGTTGGGTTCTCGGAGACGGCTTTTGCTGTGTCGATCGGCACGGGCTGGCGAGTACGCTATTTCTCGCCAGAATCCGAAGTGCCATTCTGTGGCCACGCAACGATTGCGCTTGGTGCGGCTCTCGCCCTCAGGCATGGTGACGGTGTGTTCGCCTTGACCCTCAACCAGGTTGGCATCACGGTCGAAGGCCGCCGGAACGGAGCGCTCATTGCTGCCGCGCTTCAGTCTCCGCCCACGCGCAGCGCGTCGGCATCCGCCCATCTTGTGTCCACCGCACTCGAGTTGTTCGGCTACACCCATGAAGACCTTGACCCTCGCATACCTCCGGCGCTGGCTCACGGCGGAGCGGACCACCTTGTGCTGGCCCTGAACACTCGCCAGGCACTTTCCCGAATGACCTACGATTTGGACGATGGCCGCCGTTTGATGAATCGAGAAGGTCTGGTGACAATCCTGTTGGCCTACGCCGAGACGCCACAACTCTTCCACACACGCAATCCGTTCGCGTCTGGCGGCGTTTACGAAGATCCGGCGACTGGCGCTGCGACGGCTGCTTTTGCTGGTTACTTGCGTGACATCGCATGGCCCCATGGTGGCGTCATAGATGTTGTGCAGGGCGAAGACATGGGTATGCGCTCTCGTTTAAAGGCCGAAATCCCGCCATCGCCCGGCAGCTCGATCCGTGTCTCAGGCACCGCACGAATTATCTAGTTTTTGAATTGATCTGGACGACAGCACTCGAAAAGGAGCACACATGAAACCTAGCGCATCAACCCATTGGCAGGGAAATTTGAAAGCAGGGTAAGGGTAACATCAGCCTGAGGGCTCTTCTCAAATCCTAAAAATGGAGAAACCATGTCTGGCCTCGTTCAACATCTCACCGATTCCGAATTCGCCGCCGCCACCGCGAGCGGCATCACGCTTGTGGATTTTTGGGCTCCCTGGTGCGGTCCATGCAGGATGATCGCGCCGATCCTG
>JAYVXV010000106.1:0-2196 GCA_043784905.1 Holophagaceae bacterium
TCCCATCCCTTGATGACCTGGCCAACACCGATGCTGAACTCAAAGGGCTGCCCGCGATCCACGGAGGAATCAAACTTGGCGCCCTTGGCCTGGCCATCCCACAGCCATCCGGTGTAGTGCATGATGCAGGTCTGGCGGGCCTTCGGGGCTACCCCGGTGCCTTCGACGGTGTCGGTGTATTGCAAGCCGCTGGCGGTGGTGACCATTTTTTTCTCCGGGGTGGATGAAGTGGATTTCGATTCGGACTTGGGTTTGACCTTGGTTTTGTCATTGGCTTGAGGCGTGGCCGACATGGCCGCAGTGCCCAATGAAAGCGCCAGACTGGTGACGGAAAGGGTACGCAATAGCATGGGTGCTCCAGAGAAAAGACCAGCCTCCAGTCTACCGCCAGGGAGAGGCTTCAGGCACCAGGCTTCGGGCATCGGGAATCGTTGTTGATTTCGTATGGGCCTCTCGCGTTATACCAAGTCATATTCAAAAAGATAAAAAGAAGCCACAGACGAACTCAGCGACCTACAACAACGAGGCCTGATGTCCGAGGCCTGAGGCCCCGATTCACCCCACCAGGTCTTTGGCTCGGATGTCGCTCCCACGCTTGGTCCCCAGTGCCGCGAGGCCTATGGAATCGAGAGCCAGCCATTCTTTCGCCACTCGCTGCAATTGTTCGCAGGTGACATCGTTGATCTCACCCAGCTGTTGATCGGTGGTGCGGACCAGGCCTTGTTGAAGAGCCTGATTCGCCAGATTGAACATGCGGCTGTTGCTACTCTCCAGGCTGAAAACCAAGCCGGTGCGAGACTGCAATTTGGCGCGCTCCAGTTCATCTTCGCTCACCCCCTTTTCCCGGATTCGCTCACATTCGGCCAGGGTGCGCTGCACCAGCTCACGGGCGTGTTTTGGCGCGCATCCGGCAGAGATTTGAAGGGCCCCGGTATCAGCGTAGTGGGTGAGGTAAGACCCCACGGAATAGCAGAGGCCATGGCGCTCCCGCAGCTCCATGAAAAGCCGGGAGGACATACCCCCGCCTAATACGTGGCCCAGCAGATTGGCGGCCATGCCATCGGGATGGCGGTGCGGTGGGGCTGGAAAGCCCATGACCAGACTTGTCTGCTGTAATTCCTTGCGGCTTTCGTTCAGCAAAAACGGCGAGGTTTGATGCGCAGGAAGTGGAGACGCGGTGTGGCCTTTCGGGAGTTTTTCCAAAATGGGTTGTAGCAGTTTCATAAAGGCATTGGGTTCGATGGCGCCTGCGGCGGTGATGAGCAGGTTCTGGGCGGTGTAGGTGTTTGAAAAAAAGGCTCGCGATTCTTTCGAGCCGTAGGACGCCACCTGCTCGCGCTTTCCGAGAATGGGATGGGCCAGGGGACCGCCCGCCCAAAACTTTCCATAGAAGATTTCGCTGACCCAATCGTCGGGCTGGTCTTCGGATTGCGCGATTTCTTCAAGAATCACACCTCGCTCGCGCGCCAGCTCTTCGCCGTCGAAGATCGGCGTGGTCACCAGCTCTCCGAGCAGTTTCACCAAGTCTGGCAACTGCTCCGCGAGCACCTTGCCGTAAAAACAGGCGACCTCTTTTCCAGTGAAGGCGTCCACATTTCCGCCCAGGCGATCCGTGGCGGCGGACATGGATTCGGGATCAGGGAAAGCTTCGGTGCCCTTGAACACCGTGTGCTCGATGAAGTGGGCCAGCCCCTCTTCATGCAAGGCCTCGTGGCAACTCCCCCGCCGAACCCAGAACCCCACCGCGCAACTGCGCACATGGGGCAGGGGTTCCACGAGGATTTCGGTGCCGTTGGAGGTGAGGTGGCGGAATACGGGATCGGGCATCAATCCATTCTACCGGGGCCGCAGACTTACAAGGATGAACAAGACTCACTACAGAGACACAGAGAACTGAAGGAGAAAAGCAAAGCCTGATTTGAAAATGGACACCTTCATTTGATCCCGTTTCTTTTCTCTTCTCTGTGTCCTCTGTGTCTCTGTGGTGAACCATCTGTTTGACCGTAACGGTGGACTACCCCTCCGCTTCGCTCCCGGCTAATCCCAGCGGTGTGGCTTGCAGCTTCCATCCACAGAGCGCCCAACAGACGAGTCCGAAGAGCACCAAAATGAGGATGGCGAGACCCACGGGCGTGGTGATTTGTTCCTGTGCCAGTAACTGGCTGGCGGCCACCTCGGTGGAACGAGTGCGGGCGA
>JAYVXV010000107.1:0-2191 GCA_043784905.1 Holophagaceae bacterium
GATGCCAATCCTGATTTATCGAAGGCCTATCCCTCGGAGAACGCCTTCATCCAGGCGGCCCAAGGCTGGCGGCCCCGGCTCGAAGCACTGCCGCTGCAAAAACCCAGCCTCATGTCTGGAGATCTCTCTTACGGCGTCAACGTCAGCCCTGGGCATCGCCAGGTCCAGTTGGACTACACCAATTCAAAGAAGGTGGTCATCAGGAGCCGCTGGGAGAACGGACGGCTCCAAGTGCTTGAGGTGGATTGATGACCGATTCAAGTTGGGATAACGGGGGCGCTGGAGCGCCGAAACAGGGTCTTCCCGTATGGGCCAAAATAGGCCTGGGCTGCGGCGTCGCGATCCTTCTTCTCCTCGCCACCTGTGTGGGCGGATCGCTCTACATCCGCCACAAAATCAAGCAAGATCCCGAGGGATTCAAACACAAGATTAAAGACATGGTGCGAGACGCGGTGAAAGCGGATTGGGCTTTCCTTCGCAGGACGGTTGACCAGCTCGGGACCGATGAAGGTGCTAAATCCTTTTATCGAACCCAACCGAAATTGCATGAACAGTATCCGACTGAAACCCAATTCCTGGAGACCGTGAAAGCTTGGCGGCCCAAGCTGGAACCCATTCCCGAAGAGGTTCCCGATCTGGACAGCCACGACCTGACCTACCAAAAAGGCATGACCGGAAAGTGGCTTAGTTACCGCTGCTCCAATGGAACGAAGATCCGCATCGAATGGAACAGCACCAATTCGGATGGCCCTCTGCTTAACGAATTCACGGTTCGCTAGCTGATGCAGCGGATTTCAGCGAAGATTCAAAGATGATCGCCACGCCCACCGCTCAAGACGCCCTAGAGCTTCTGCTCAAAGGCAGCGTTACTTGCCACACCCGAGACCTACTCAAAGCGAAACTCGCCAAGGGTACGCCGTTACGTGTGAAGGCTGGATTTGATCCCACCGCCCCCGACCTGCATCTGGGGCATGGCGTGCTGCTTCGGAAGATGGCGCAGTTCCAAAAACTCGGTCATACCGTCATCTTTCTCATCGGCGATTTCACGGGTCTCATCGGTGATCCCACCGGAAAGAAAGCCACCCGCCCACCCTTGACGACCGAAGAAGTACTGGCCAATGCAGAGACCTACAAGACCCAGGTGTTTAAAGTTCTGGACCCCGCCAAGACCGAAATTCGCTTCAACAGCGAATGGATGAGCGTGCTCAAGGGCGAAGATTGGATCCGACTCGCATCTAAGTTCACCGTGGCTCAGATGCTCGAACGCAACGATTTTCAGAAACGCATGGCCGATCAACAGCCCATCAGCTTTCATGAGCTCCTATATCCGCTGGTTCAGGCCTACGATTCCGTCGCTTTGCAAGCTGATGTAGAACTGGGCGGCAACGACCAACTTTTCAATTTGATGCGGGGCCGTGATCTCCAAGATGCCTCGGGCCAGCAACCCCAGGTGGTGCTCACGGTGCCGCTATTGCTGGGCCTCGACGGTGTTGAAAAGATGTCCAAATCCTTGGGCAACTACATTGGTTTCATGGAAGACGCCGACACACAATTTGGAAAAACCATGAGCATCAGTGACCCCACCATGTGGGATTGGTGGCTGCTGCTCACTGACAAACTCCCCGCCGACATTCAGGCCCTGAAATCAGGCCACCCGATGGACGCCAAAAAAGCATTGGCCGTCGAAATCGTTACGCAATTCCACGGGGTCGAGGCCGCTGAAGAAGCCCATGAACGGTGGATTAAGCGATTCTCCGAACGCAATGTCGAGGACGCCCCCGAATTTGAAATGGTGGCCACCGAAGGTGAGATTCAATTGGCCCGGCTGCTCGTAGAGCAAGGTCTGGCGACCTCCCGCAAAGAAGCCGAAAGGCTCATTACCCAAGGCGCCGTGAGTTTAGATGGCCAAAAAATTTCCGACCCATCTTTCCGTCTGGCCCTCAAAACCGCCGCGAAGATGTTAGTCAAAGTCGGCAAACTGAAACTGCAACGCTGGGTGGTGAAATGACGGCACTCTCGGCCTTGCAGGATCTCTTCCAACGCCTTCGCGAAAACGCCACCGGGCAGTGGCGACTGGGCAGCGACCCCCAGCGAAATATCTTTCTGGAGCGTGGCCGCATTCTATTTGCGTCTAGCACCCATCCTTTGGATCGCCTCACTCATTTGCTGGTCGAAAAAGGGCGTCTCACCC
>JAYVXV010000108.1:0-50129 GCA_043784905.1 Holophagaceae bacterium
GGTGGACGCCAAGACTGACGTCAAGACGAACGTCAAAACTGACTCCAAAGCAAATGACAAGCCCGGCAAGACGGACGGCGAACAGCCGAAAAAGAAGGACTGAGATCCCATGAAAACGCCCTCATCTATTTCCGTCTTTCTACTGATGTTGAGTCTCGTGGCGATGCCCGCATTCGCGCAGGTCCAACCTCTTGCCAAACCCATGGTTCCGAAGGGGAGCCTTGCGAATCTTCCAGATCCCAAAAGCCTCATCACTGGGAAACAAGAAGCCCGCGTCCCCGAAATTCAGCGATTTGAATTGGCCAATGGTCTCAAGGTGTTGTACCTCCAGGACAAGACCGTGCCGGTGTTCAGCGGGGTGCTGGCCATGAAGGCCGGAGGTCTGGAAGATGCCAAAGACAAGGAGGGCCTTGCCTCGATGACCGCCAAGCTCCTGCGTGCCGGAGGCACCGATCGCGTTTTTTGGAGTCAGCAAGATGAGTCACTAGAATCTCGTGGCGCCTCGGTGGAATTTCAAGCCACCAAGGAATACACCAGCGCTTCCATCCATTGTTTTGATCGCGATGCCGGAGTGGTTCTTGAACAGGTGGCGGGGATGTTGGAAACACCCTCTTTCTACGCCCCCCGAGTGGAGTTCGTACGTGGACAGATGCTAGCGGACGTGAAGCAGGTAGAGGACCAGCCCATCCAGCTGGCCCTTAGATCCTTTCAGGCCCTGCTATTTGAAGGAGGGTCCTTTGGGCGGTTTCCTACAGAAACGAGCTTGAAGGCCATCACCCATGAAGACATCACATCCTTCGCCAAGACTTGGTATCACCCAGATCAGGCGGTATTGGCGGTGTCCTGCAGCCTAGACCTAGAATCAACCAAGAAGCTGCTCACGCAGGCCCTGGGGCAATGGCGCCGAGGTACTGGCACTTCACCAGTGCGCGGTGCGCATAAATCCTGGGCCAAACCCGGCCTCTACCTGCGCCCCAAGACTGGTCTGACCCAAAGCACGGTACTCGCGGGAATGCCTTGGCTGCGTGAAGATGATCCCGATTCAGTGGCCCTGAACGCCGCCCTCAACGTCCTGGGTGAGAGTGGCCTTACCAGCCGTATCTTCAACTCCGTGCGCACCCGCGAAGGCCTGGCTTATGCCGCCGGTAGCTTCCATCTCGATGCCGTCAGCACCGACGGGGCTTTCATGGCCTATGCCCTTACCAAAGCGGAGAGCACCGCCAAGGCCGCGACGCTGCTGAAAGCCGAAGTGGAACGCATGGTCAAAGATGGACTCACCCAAGAAGAACTGGATGACACCAAGCGATCCCTCTCCCAAAAGGCTCTCTTTGATAGCGTGACCACCGCCGATATCCTGGACCGCGCTGCGCAACTGGAACTGTTCGGTCGCCCCCAAGACACCTACGTCAAGCGGCTGGAAAAGCTGCAGGCCCTCACCCTGGCGGAGGTCCACGGGGCAATTAAGCGCCACCTGAAATCCAGCGAGCTGCGCGTTTTCGCCCTCGCCGATCCCAAGGCCGCCCAACTGGATCAACTCGGCCCCGTGACCCAAGTGAAGTGAGACCGGGTTGCACTCGAAAAGATAAAAAGAACCTGGAACCACAGATTCCGCAGATGATACAGGTTTGCATTCAAAAAAATCCAAATTCACCCCCCAAGATTCCTCGGCTTTGAATCTGCGTAAATCTGCGGAATCTGCGGTTTCTTTTGTCATTTTGAACCCGATTTGGCACTAGCTGATCGCCGGGCGCTTGGGCAGATCCAGACTGAACCTGCTGCCTTGGGCCAGAGGTTTGAAAAAGGCCTCGCCCCCATGGTCTTCGGCGGTCTTGCGAACGATGGCGAGGCCGAGCCCCGAACCCCTTTCTTTGGTGGAAAAGCTGGGTTCAAACAGATGGTCCCGATGAGCTTCTGCAACACCTGAGCCATCGTCTTCTACGAAAATGCGCACGTTTCCATTGCGCTCGGTCAGGCCCACTCGAATGGTTCCACGGCCCCCGGTCGCGGCCACCGCGTTGTCCACCAGATTGATGAGCGCGCCCTTCACCATGTCGCCATCCCAATGGACCGAAACCGCATGCTCCGGAATCTCCCAGGCCCAGCGGATATCGGGGTGCGTGGGCCCGTACAGCGCCTTGGCTTGACGCATCAGATCACATGCGTCCAGATCCGTGGGATGGGGCGCGGGCAGGCGGGCGAATCGGCTGAAGGCATCCACGAGCCGCGTCAGGCTGGCGACTTCCGTAAGGATGGCTTCGGCGCCCTGCTGCACAATTTCTCCGTCCAGGCGATTTTCCTTCACGCGCCGCAGGAGCCGCTGGGCCGTGAGTTGGATGGGGGTCAGGGGATTCTTTACCTCGTGAGCCATGCGCCGTGCGACCTCTTGCCAAGCGGCACGTTTTTCAGCCTGCGCCAACAGGGAGAGATCCTCCAGCACCGCCAGGGCGCCGCCGCCCACTGGCATCGTCGCGCCGCCCACCACCAGCGGCGCTACGATGGCACGCACGAGACGACTCTCGCCTTCGCCGCCCAGGCGCATTTCCTCTTGCTGGATGCGACCGGTCCCACGGGCTAGCGTGAGGAGCTGCGGGAGCCGCCCTAGCCGGGGCTGTCTCTCCAACTCCGTCCATGCATCGTGATTCGGATCAAAGGATTCGAGGCCAAGCCATCTTCGCGCTGCTGGATTCACCAGGCGCAATTGCCCAGCGTTGTCCCAACTCAGGACGCCCACGGGCAAGGCTTCCAGCAGCTGTCCCAAATAGGCGCGCTGTTGATCCAACCGCGCGCTCTGCGCTTCGATGGCGGCGCGATTGGCTTTCAAATCGGAGGTCATGCGATTAAAGGTGCGCGCCAAAAAAGCCAGTTCGTCCTCGCCTTCTTCAGGCAGCTGCACGTCGAGATCCCCGGTGCCCACGCGCTGAGCGGCTTTGGCCAAGGCGCGGATGGGCTCCGAAAGGGTCCTGGCGATGGCGAGGCCGGTCCACACCGCCGCGAAAAGCGTAAGCACCGTGAGAAATAAAAAAGTGCTTTGCGGCAGTGTTTCGAGCACGCCACGGGTCTGACTCACCTGGATGGATTCCGCAGAGCGCTTCTCCAATCGCAGCATCCCATCGGCCACCACGCGGGGCACGAAGACGCCCGCCACCACGCGGTTTCCATTGCGATCCAGAGCCTTCATGAACCATTGGCCTTCCTCGGATTCCAATGATGAAACGGTTGAATCAGGGCTTCCGGCCAACGCGATCAGCGGAGTCTTGAGGCTCTTGGTTATGGACGTTATTTCCCCCGACATTAGAAGGTCCAGGCCCTCGGTCTGTCGTAGACTTTCCAGCTCCGTCAAATCTGCGGTCCGCAGGTGAAGCACCGAAACTTCAAGTCTTGCACTCACCTGCGCATGAAATGCTTTTGCAGTGGCTTGGCCATCTTCAATGATCTCCCGCGTTTCGGGTCGGAACCATCGGTCCAGGTTCTTGGTGATGGCGCTTTGGCCTACGAAGAAAAGAATCAGGCTTGGTACGAGCGTCACGCCGAAAAAGGCCAGCACCAGGCGCGTTCGCAACCGCGCGCCAAGAATCCCACGGCGGCGCTCGAAGTAGAGCTTGGCCAGGGACCGCGCCACGATAAACAGTAGGATGCCGATGGCAAGCACGTTTAGAAGGCCCAAGGAAACCAGCGCCCAGCGCGAAGGCGCGTCAATGCCCCCGCTCACCTTGTCGCTCAGCAGCTTGTAGGCCTTGAAGATCATCCACACCAACACCGCGAGGCCCGCCGCAGCGTAGAGCCGCGTCAGCTCGCGGTCGCGTTGGAGGGTCACCGCGCGGCCCTGGTTTCGCCAGAAAATGGATCGAGGTGGGACATGATGCGAAGGCGATTCATGGAGTCAGCCTAACCCAGCTCATGGCGGTAGAGCACGGCGTCCTCGCCGTCCTTGTAGTAGGCCTTCCGCAGGCCGTCCGGCTTCCACCCGAGAGATTCGTACAAGGCCCGTGCGGAGGCATTGGAGACACGGACTTCCAGCCGAAGGGTGCGGATGCCGAGCCTCCCCATTTGCGCTTCACAAGCCCCGAGCAAGTGTCGCCCAAGGCCTTGCCTGCGGAGACCTTGATTCACGGCGACCCGCAGCAGTTCGGCCTCGAATGCGGCAGGAATCACGGACCAGATCGCGAAGGCTTCCCGTTCAAGGCCCCAGGCCATTTCATGCCCCGCTAGTGAGCCCCAAGGTTCGCCGAAACTGCTTCGGTCCAGGTCTTCCATCCAGGCGGGCGCTTCGGAGCCGGAGCCAAGCTGGATCAGGTTCTTCATCGTGCGATGCCCTTGCGCAGGGCATCGGGAAGGTGGGCCGAGGCTAATGGGAAATTCAGTTCGGCATCGGTCTCGCGAAGGTAAAACGGATGGATCGGCGCTTCGGGTTCGAGCTTTGGTAATTCGCGGCAAAGGGCCGCCAATGCTGCCAAGGTTGCCTGACCCTCATCTTCAATCTGAATAGGATGCGCAAGATGCTCCGTGAGCTTTGGGAGTAGGCTCGCAGGTGCCCACCAAGCCTCGTCTCCAATGATTTCTTTCAGCTGTGGGAAGGGCAGTTTATGGGCCTCATTCATGGCCACTGTCCCATTCCATCGCTGGATAAAGGCCTCATTGCGCTGGCCATCCAGGAGCACCCACACGGGCCCGGTGAGGCCGCTTTCTCTCAGTGCGTAGGCTCGCAATTCAAAAGATGAAAATCCCCAGGTAGGCAGCCCCGTGAGCGCCAGCCCTTCGGCAGTAGCCACGCCAATGCGCAGGCTCGTGAAGCCACCGGGTCCCGCGCAGCAACAGACACCGCTCAAGTCCTTCGGAGTCCCGCCAACCTCGTCCACCAAGGCGTTCAAAGCGGGCAATAGAGCCCCGCTGTGGCTGCGCCCAATGCCGACTACCACCCGTTTGGTCCAGGTACGCTCCTGGTCCACCAGGGCCAAGTGGAGTATTTCTGTCGCGGTGTCGAGGCCGAGGATCATTGGGGGTCTGAGGTACGAGGCGTGAGGTATGAGGGGTGAGGAAGCATCATCCGAGAGTATCGCCTCATCCTAACGAAAAGGCGGCCCAGGGCCGCCTTTTCAAGGGATTGAGAAAAATTTAAACGGCAGAGGGGTTCGCGGGCTTGGTGGGCTTGACTCTGCTGGCGGTGTTGAGGCCTCGCGGGGCTTTGACGACCTTGCCAGCTTGCAGGCAAGACGTGCAGACGCGGAGCTTCTTAGCAACGCCGTTGACGAGGGCGCGAGCGTTCTGGAGATTCGGGTTCCACCGGCGCTTGGTGATGTTGTTGGCATGGGAAACGTTGTTCCCGAATTGGGGCTTCTTGCCGCAAATCTCGCACTGACGGGACATGGGAACCTCGGATAGACGTCGGATAAACGAACAAAAACGCTAAGGCAAAGCAAGGTATTGCAGAAGGAGTAGTCTACCAACTTCCCATCACTTTTCAAGGAAGAATTCATGAATGCCGCCACCCTCGCCCTGGCTTTTGCGGTGCTCCCCTGGAGGGAGCGCGACAAGGCCCAGCTTTGGGAATCCTTCCAGCTAGGTGATCCAGTGCTGACCGAAGAGGCCCGCGCCGATTTGAAATCCTTGGATATTCCGCGATTTCGTGGTGAAGCGGAGCGTTGGAATGCCCAGTTGATGTTGCCCGGAGATGAAGGAACGGCGGGCTTTTTCGAGCCATTGCCCTATCCCGTGGCCCTTTGGGTCCGGGGTACCTTGCCACCTGCGCCGCCCAACCATTCGATCGCCATGGTGGGGACCCGCAGCCCGAGTTTTCAAGGTCGGGAAAGGGCGCGAAACTGGGCTCGGAAGCTCACAGAATCCGGCATTCCCATCGTCTCGGGGCTGGCCCGGGGCATTGATGGTGCCGCCCATCAAGGTGCGTTGGAGGCAGGCGCCACCTGGGGAATCATGGGCTCGGGCCTGGAGCATCCCTACCCGAAAGAACACACTCGATTAATGGACCGCATGGTGGAGGCAGGTGGCGGTGTCATCACCCCCTTCCCGCCCGAAGCCGCGCCACTCAAGTGGCACTTCCCCCGCCGAAACCTGCTGCTGGCGGCCTGGTGCCAAGGTGTCCTGGTCATCGAAGCCAAGCTAAAAAGTGGCTCCCTGGTCACCGCCAAGCTCGCTTTGGATCACGGCAAAGATCTCTGGGTGGTGCCCGGCAGCCCAGAAGATCCTCTGGCTGAGGGGCCAAATGCGATGCTGCGGGAGGGCGCCGCACGGATCTGCCGATCGCCCGAAGACCTGCTGGAAGACTTGGGGGGATTGCTTTGAATTGAATGTGAACAAATTTCTTCCCCCTACGGGGGAATGGAAGGGAACCTGACCGAATGGGCTTGACAAGGCTCCGGTCCCAGGGTCCATCATCCAAACCTTTGAAACACCGCCACCCCAGTCGGAGTCTCCCTTGACCAAGCTCGTCATCGTCGAAAGCCCCTCGAAGGCCAAAACCATCACCAAGTACCTGGGCAAGGGCTACACGGTGAAGGCCTCCGTGGGCCATATCCGGGATCTGCCTAAAAAGTTGGGCGTGGACATCGAAAACGGGTTTCAAGAAGAGTATGAAATCAGCCCCGCCAAAGCCAAGGTGGTGGCGGAGTTGCGAGCTGCGGCCAAAGGCGCTGATGAGCTCATTCTCGCGACCGACCCCGACCGCGAAGGGGAGGCCATTTCCTGGCATTTATTAGAGGCCATCAAACCGCCCAAATCCCTGCCCGTGTCGCGAGTTCTTTTCAACGAAATTACCCCTGCGGGTATCCAAAAAGCCATGGCCAATCCCACGGTCATCAATAAGAAGTTAGTGGACGCCCAAAGGGCCCGCCGGGTGCTGGATCGTTTGGTGGGCTACAAGGTCAGCCAGGTGCTCTGGGACAAAGTACGGCGCGGGCTCTCCGCTGGCCGTGTGCAGAGTGTCGCGGCGCGGCTCATCGTGGATCGCGAGCGGGAAATCCTAGCTTTCAATCCGGTGGAATTTTGGGTACTCAAGGCGAAATTCGCCGCCAAGCTGCCGCCGCACTTTTGGATGCGATTGGTGAAGCTCAGCGGTCAGGCGCTTCAGCTTGGCAACAAGGAAACCAAACGCCGCGTGGAAAACGAAAAGCAGGCCCACAACCTGCGTGACCAGATCTTGAAAGCCCCGTGGAAAGTGACGGGACTTGAAACCAAAGAGAAAAAACGCAATCCAGCACCGCCGTTCACCACGGCGCGTTTGCAGCAGGAAGCCGCGCAGAAGCTCAAGATGAGCGTCAGCCGAACCATGCAGAACGCTCAAAAGCTCTACGAGGGCATGGATTTCGGCGAAGGTCCGATTGGTCTCATTACCTACATGAGAACGGACTCTCCGCGCCTTGCTCCCGAAGCCATTGAGGCCACCCGCGAGTTCATCGCCAAGAAATTCGGCAAAGAGTATTTGCCCGCCAAGGCCCGGATCTACAGTGGCAAAGCGGGCGCCCAGGACGCTCATGAGGCCATCCGACCCACGGACATGACCCGCACGCCGGAATCCCTGCGCACCCATTTAGAGCCCGATCATTTCAGGCTCTATGCGCTGATCTGGCGGCGCACCATGGCCTCTCAGATGGAGGCCGCGCGCTTCGACGAAACCGTCGTTGCTGCCGCAACGGCATTGGACAATGGCGAAGAAGCCATGTTTGAAGCCAAGGGTGAGATCGAACGGTTTCCGGGTTGGTTGGCGGTCTACCGTGCGGACGCGACGGAACAAAAGGCCGAAGCCATCGCAGACGCCACGAAGACCGAGGGAGAAGAGGAAGAAGAAAACATCGGCCTGCCCCCGTTGGAGCTGGGCGAAACCCTGAACCTCGAAACCCTTGAAACCGATCAGCAATTCACCAAACCCCCCGCTCGCTTTAACGAAGGCACTTTGGTGAAAGAGTTGGAAGAGGATGGCATTGGCCGCCCCTCCACCTACGCCAGCATCATCTCCACGATTCAAGACCGTGACTACGTCAAAAAGCATGAAGGACGCTTTAAACCGACTGAACTGGGCATGGTGGTCACAGACCTACTTGTGCAGGGCTTTCCAGAGCTGATGGACCCTAAATATACCAGCGGTCTCGAAGCGAATCTGGATCGGGTGGAGGAGGGCGCCATTACCTTTCTGAAGGCCATGAAGGATTTTTATGGACCCTTTGAAACGGCACTGGCCAACGCGGGCAAAGACATGCAGAACCTCAAGGCCGGAGTGCCCTCCGGCGAGCGTTGTCCAAAGTGTTCAGCGCCGCTATTGAAGCGCATCGGAAAGAATGGGCTCTTCATCGGGTGTTCAAACTATTCCACCGAGGTGAAGTGCGACTACACCGCCGAAGTCGAGGCCATGGATGAACCCGAGGACGCGCCGGAATGTCCACTCTGCGGCTCCACACCCATGTCCCTCCGCAAAGGACAATGGGGGCCTTTTTGGGCCTGCACTAATTATCCAAAATGCAAAGGTATCCGTAAGGCTGACCCCAAAGGCATCCCCATTCCTGCGGACGTTCCCATTGGCGAGAAATGCCCCACCTGCGGCAAGGATTTCGTCAAGCGACATGGGCGTTACGGCGAATTCATCTGCTGCGTGGACTATCCCACCTGCAAGACCGTGAAGAAGGAAATCCTGGGCATTCCTTGTCCTAAGGATGGTGGTGATCTGAGTCCCCGCAAGACTCGCTTCGGAAAGATTTTCTATGGCTGTACCAACTATCCTAAATGTGACTTTACTGCCTGGGACAAACCTGTGGCTCGCACCTGCCCCAAATGCAAGAGTCCCTATATGACCGAAAAGCAACGCAAGCCCCGTGGCAAGGATCCCATCATGGTCCTGCTCTGCCCCAACCCAGCCTGCAAGTATGAAGAGCCCATGGGATGAGGTAGGTAGCCGTTCGGCGTTGTCCCCGCAATGGCCGTCCGGCATTCGGAGCCCTAATTGAATCGCCAGCGTTCTTCTAGCGTTTCGGTTGGGGCTCTTAAAATCCAATACCAGATGAGGAGCCCATGTCCCCCACGCGCCTGGAAGCATTCAGCGATGGCGTGTTGGCCATCCTTATCACCATCATGGTTCTGGAATTCAAGGTGCCGAAAGAGGCAACCTTGGCGGGACTCTGCGAGATGGCACCGACGTTCCTCAGTTACTTGCTGAGCTTCACGGTGGTGGCGATCTACTGGATGAATCATCACCACCTGATCCATAGGGTGCGCCATGTGTCGGGGCCACTGATGTGGGCCAATGCGCACCTGCTTTTTTGCTTGTCCTTCGTTCCCTTTGCCACGGCCTACCTGGGTGCCCATCATGACCAACCGTTTGGTGTTGCGGTCTACGGCGCGGTGTCGTTGGCCTGCGGGCTGGCGTGGCTGCCGCTGCTATTGATGATCGTTCGGCCCAAGGACCGGGCCCTTCACCTGTCCGCACCGAACCGACGCATGGTGAATAAAAATATCCTCGGTTGCGTCATTGTGGGCATTTCGATTCCTCTTGCGTTTTTTTTCAAAAATCTGGCGATGGCCCTCCTGGTCCTACCGCCTGTTATGTATTTTTTGCCTGAGAAGTGGCTGGAGACCCCTGTTTCTCCCGGCGATTAGGAGCCGCGACTTAAACTTTGCAATTCAGGTTATTTTGCTTTGGCCCTAAGGGTGGCCCGCAACCCTGGGAACGAAGTTTTTTCGCAACGGCTTAGGCGGGCGGATCTCCCGGCTTCACGGTGACGTCGGGGTCGGGCTTGTCTGCGGCAGCGGTCTTGAGTGTTTGCATGGCTGCGGTGATCGTGCGGCCCTGGGCTTCGTGATCACGAATCTCGTGGACGAGCTCGGTGGCGATCTGCGCGGATTCCGCTGCGTTGGACCCGGCACTAAGCTGTTCGTAAACCGCCTCAGCCTTCTCATCCCGCGCACGCTGCCTGGTGTCATCAACATCCTCGCCGGGCATGTCAACACGCATTTCGTACACGATCATCTGAAGTCCTGCAACGACCGGCAGGGCAAGCAGCGCGCCGAGGATGCCGAGCAGTGAGCCGCCAATGAGCAGTGCGATCAGGACCAGCGCTGGCGACATCCGCAACACGTGGCCATATAGACGCGGCACCAGGACTCGAGACTCAAACTCCTGATAAAGGAACATCGCGATCACCACCGTGATCACGGTGGGGGCGCCATTGCCAATAGACGCGATCACAGCCGGCACACTGGCCAAGATGCCGCCGATGAACGGAATCACATCGGTAAGCCCGGCAAAAATCGAGAGCGCGAGAGCATCGGGAACGCCCAGGCCGGTCAGAAGCAAAAACGCGAAAATAGTGATGGCCGCAGAGGTGATGAGCTGGCCGCGGATGTAGCCACCCACAATCTTCTCTAGGTTGATGATGATGCGGGCCAGCCGCATGTGATAAGCGCGCGGCACCACCGCGTATAGGGCACCGCTGACGCGCTTCGCGTCGGCGATCAAGTAGATAGAAAGGAACATGGAGGACACGGCGTAGCCAATGCCCGTCAACACCTGCGACGAATAGCCGAGGAGCTTGGTGGCGGTCGCCGAAAAAATCTGATCAAGGGGCACGGTCCGCAGCGACTGCGCGATGGGCTTGCCTACCTTGTAATCGGACAACCACACAATGAGCTTGGCGCGCTCCTTAGGCGCATTTTCGAGGATATTCAGAAGCTCGGAGATCAGGTGCGGCAGGGTCAGGAATAGAAGGCCAGTCAGGATAGAAAAGGCGCCGATATAAACCAGCGCTAACGCCAGTGATCGCTTGATCCCTCGACTCTCTAACGAGTGCACCAGCGGCATCATGGCACCGGCGATGATCAGTGCGACCAGCATGACGAGGACAACATTCCAGAGGGCCTGGAGCAGCCAGACCATGAAGACCGCTAGCAAGATGGACAGGATCGTCCTAGGCGCGATCTCGATGCTGAGCACCCGCTTACGGTCGTCCGGAGTCGGCAGTTCCATGGCCCACTATGCCACGAGGTCAGTCGCTGGGAAATCCCGCTGTCCTAGGTATCGCTCTGTGTCGCCAGCCAGTCTCGAAGAGCCGCGTTGAAAGCTTCGGCGCGCTCAAAGGCCACGAGATGGCCGGCCCCAGAGATCAGTCTTAGGTCGGCTCCGGGGATGGCTTTCGTCATTTCCTCGGATTCGCTGAAAGGGATGAGTGTGTCCTCGGTCCCAGCGATGACCAGGGTGGGCACCTTGATTTGGCTCAGGGATTCGCGAGCATCGGGCCGATCCGCCATGCCCAGCAATGCGCCGATCACGCCCGCGGGGGTCGAAGGCGCCATCAGGGCGCGCACGGACTCGATCATGGCCGCGTCATTATTCCCGGGGGCGAGCATCTTAGGCACCATACCTGTGACGAGACCCACGGTGCCCTCCGTTTTGATGTTCTCCGCCGTGGCTCGGCGACCGGTGGCGGCCTCAGGCGTATCGGCTCCGGCCCGCGTCCCCACCAGCACCAAGCCCTTCAATAGCTCCGGGTAGGCCTTGGCGAAAGCGATAGCCACGTAGCCGCCCATGGAATGACCCACGAGGATCACAGAGTCCACCTCTAGGTCGAGCAACAGGGCGCGCAGGTCTTCGGCGAAGCGGAACATTGAAGTCGGTCCCGCATCTGGACTGGCTTCGCTCTCGCCAAAGCCCCGCAGATCCGGCGCAATGACGCGCCGAGATCCACCGAAAGCCTCCACCTGGCGGGACCAGGCGCCGCGGCTTAGCGGGAACCCGTGAACCAATAGAATCGGGGCGACCCCGTGCGGCCCCTCGTCCGTAAAGGCGATCTGGACACCGTTCACGGTTGTGCGCATGGGATCTCCTGTCCTATATTCGCAGGGCCTTAAGGACACGGGAGCTAATTCAGAATTCGATGCTCGCAGTTGAGGCTGGCTTCGGGTAGGTCTCCGCTCCTCCTACACTGGGCATAGCCCCGGAGTCCTTGTGCCCGCCTATCCCCATCTGCTCGCACCCCTTGATCTCGGTTTCACAACGCTGCCTAATCGCGTGCTCATGGGGTCCATGCACACGGGCCTGGAGGAAGAAAAGGGGGGCTTCGACAAGATGGCTGCTTTCTATGCTGAGCGCGCCAGCGGTGGCGTTGGGCTTATCGTGACGGGTGGCATCGCACCGAATTTACGGGGACGTCTAGCACCTTTTGGCGCGCAGCTCAGCTGGCCTTGGCAGGTGCCTAAACATCGCAAAATCACCGAAGCCGTTCATACAAGCGGTGGAAAAATTGCGCTCCAAATTCTTCATGGCGGACGCTACAGTTACCACCCATTTTCAGTCTCTGCATCGAATGTGAAATCGCCCATCACGCCCTTCAAACCGTCCGCACTTTCCGGACGTGGTGTGGAAGGCACCATTCGGGACTACGTTTCGTGCGCCCGTTACGCCCAAGAGGCCGGCTACGACGGCGTGGAGATCATGGGCAGCGAGGGCTATCTCATCAATCAGTTCCTGGTGACACGCACCAACCGCCGCACGGATTTTTGGGGGGGCGATTTTGAAAACCGGATGCGCTTTCCCGTGGAGATCGTGAGGCGTACCCGCGAGGCCGTGGGGCCCAATTTCATCCTCATCTACCGCCTCTCTATGCTGGACCTCGTACCGGATGGTTCCACATGGGAAGAGGTTGTTCAGTTGGCCAAGGCTGTGGAGGCCGCAGGCGCCACCATCATCAACACCGGCATCGGTTGGCACGAGGCGAGAGTCCCCACCATCGGGGCCATGGTGCCGCGCGGTGCTTATGCCTGGGTGACGCGTCGGATGAAAAGCGAAGTCAACATTCCCCTCATCGCTACGAACCGCATCAACACGCCCGACATCGCCGAAGCAATCCTTTCCAGGGGCGACGCGGACATGGTTTCCATGGCGCGACCGCTGCTTGCGGATCCAGAATTCGTAAAGAAAGCCCGAGAGAATCGCAGCGATGAAATCAATACTTGCATCGCCTGCAACCAGGCTTGTCTTGATCACGTGTTCAAGCAGGAAAGAGCCACCTGCCTTGTGAATCCGAGGGCCTGCTATGAGACAGAATTAAATTTCCCAAAAACAACATCCCCCAAGCGCATCGCGGTGGTGGGTGGGGGCGCGGCGGGCATGTCCTTTGCCAGTCACGCGGCCGAGCGTGGCCATCAGGTCACCTTATTTGAAGCGGCCCATGAATTGGGAGGGCAGCTCAACATCGCCAAGCAGGTGCCAGGCAAAGAGGATTTTTTCGAGACGCTTCGCTACTTTAAGCGCCGTCTCGAAATTGCAGGCGTGGAACTGCGTCTCGGTGCGCGGGCCGCCTCGGAAGATCTGAAGGGTTTCGATGCCGTGGTGCTTTCCACCGGCGTGGTTCCGCGTGTGCCTTCTATCCCCGGCATCGAGCATCCCAAGGTGCTCAGCTACGTGGACGTGCTGCTCCACAAGAAACCCGTGGGCCCCAAGGTCGCCATTATCGGCGCAGGCGGTATTGGATTTGATGTGGCGGAATTCCTGGTGGCTGGAGACCACGCTCCTAATATTCCGGTCTATTTGAATGAGTGGGGGGTGGATCCAGCGCATAGTCATCGGGGCGGCTTGATGGCGGCGCCCGTGGCCTTGAAGCCTGAACGCCAGGTTTTCATGTGCCAACGAAAGAGCGACCGCATGGGGGCCACCTTGGGCAAGACGACGGGTTGGATTCATCGCGCCAGCCTTAAGGCCTACAAGGTGAAGATGATTGGGGGCGTGAGTTATGAGCGCATTGACGACGAAGGTTTGTGGATCCGCGAAGGCACGGGGGAGCCGCGCTGTCTCGAAGTGGATAGTGTGATCAACTGCTCCGGCCAGTTGTCTCAAGTCGCCCTGATGGAACCCTTGAAGGCGCTCGGGATGACGGTTTACCTGATCGGCGGTGCGGAGCTGGCCACGGAGTTGGACGCCAAACGTGCCATCCGGCAGGGGGCAGAGCTGGCGGCGCGGATTTAGGCTGGATTTCCGGTTGTGCTCAAAGAAAAGGTTTCGGGCATCAGACGTCAGGCCTCGTTGCTGTGGGTCGCTTCGCATATTTGCAGTACGGAATGCCCCATTCAAAACCAACAATGAAGCCCGAGACCTGAAGGCAGTTGAAAGGGGATGCAACCGCAAAATCCGAGTTAGCGACCCCGAATTTTCGTCCCCAAAAAAAGCCCGCAAAAGCGGGCCTTTTTCGGAGCGAGAAAAACTTACTTCTTCTTGGCGGCGCCCTTCTTTTGCGCAGAGGCGGGCTTGAAACCAACGCTCTTGGACGCGGCGATCTTGATGGCATCGCCGGTTTGCGGATTGCGGCCGGTGCGGGCTTTGCGCTCTTTCAGGCTGAAGGTGCCGAAGCCGAAGATGCTGACGCGGGAACCTGAGTGCACGGACTTTCCGATGTGCTCGAAGGATTCCTTCATCGCATCGTAGGCGGCCGACTTGGAGCAGCCGAGTTCTTCGGCCATCTTGTCGGATAGATCGCGGAGGGAAAGGTTTTCGGCCTTGGCCATGTGAGTCTCCTTGAGAGGGGGGTTGAACCCATCTTAGGATCAGGTCCGCGTTGGCGAAAGCCCTGTATTTGGGCAGGCGCCGCCTTTTTTTGGGTACTTGGCTCAAAATCGGCGAACCTGGACAAATCCACGACAGATGACCATGGTTCAATTTCGGGTTCAAATTCAATGTTGAGTTTCCCACCCAAAATCTCAAAGAATCAGGCCCGGCGCTTGCTTATGGGGGCTCAGGGTTTGTTGGATGACCCCGCCCGCGCGGGGGGAAAGCGACCCTGTCCAAGCTGATCCGCAAATTGGGCTTTGTTCAGATGGACTCCATCAATGTGGTGGAAAGAGCCCACCATCTGACCCTTCACAGCCGACTGGATGGGTACAAACAGAATCATTTTTCGCAGCTTTTGGAGGAGGATCGTTTCCTTTTCGAGCATTGGACCCACGATGCCTCGGCCATCCCAGTGGAATGGTTTGACCACTGGAAGCCTCGCTTCCGGCGGGACCAAGCGCGCATTCACAACCAGGCCTGGTGGCAGCGTCACTTCCAAGGCGTCAAAGGTGAGCAGGTTATTGCACAGGTTCTGGAGCGCATCACCACGGAGGGCCCGCTGAAAAGCGCGGACTTTGAACACCCTGAAAAGCGCGGTCCCTGGTGGGGCTGGAAGCCACAGAAAGCCGCGCTGGATTTTCTCTGGCTTAGCGGTGAACTGGCCATCGTAAGGCGCGTGAATTTTCACAAGGTCTACGACCTGACCGAGCGTGTGTTGCCGACCCATCACGACCTTCCCGAGCCCGATGAAGAAGCCCATGTCCATTGGGCCTGCTCCACGGCCATGGACCGCCTGGCCGTGGCAACGCCCAAAGAACTGGCAGATTTTTGGGATGTCATTGAGGTGGCTCAGGCCAAGGCTTGGTGTGAGGAGAAAGTGAAAGAGGGTCGCATCGCCATGGTTCATGTCGAATCAGGGGATGGAGACAAGCCGCGTTCCTCCTATGCCCTAGGGGATTGGGAAACGAGATTGCAGCAACTCCCCGAAGCGCCCGACCGAACGCGGCTGCTCTGTCCCTTCGATCCCGTGCTACGGGACCGTTCGCGGGCGCTGCGACTCTTTAATTTCGACTACCGATTCGAGGCCTTCGTCCCAGAAAGCAAGCGTACCCACGGGTATTTCGTCCTGCCCCTTCTCGAAGGGGAAACCCTCACGGGACGCCTGGATCCAAAATTCCATCGGGACAAAGGCCTGCTGGAAATCAAAGGCCTTTGGTGGGAGCAAGGGATCAAGGCCACCCAACAGCGTAAGAAGGCCCTGGAAGCGGCCGTGGCGCGACTGGCGACATTCATCGGCGCGGAGCGCTATGCGATGCCTGGGTGAATGGGCAATTCAAAAAGATCAAAAGAAACCGCAGATGACGCAGACCCACGGAGTTGAAAAACCGCGAAGCGGGATTAAAGTCCCATCCGGGTGATCATCAATCCGTATAACGCCCCCGCCAACTGCGCGACCCGGCCATGCGACTTGGACCAATCCACCCGCTGGATCAGGCGATCTAAAGACGCTGGCTGATACCTTTCGCGCCCCACAAAGTAGAAAATCATGTTGGTCCGACCGTACCCGACCGCCCTCATGCCCAGCCGCTCGAGGATGCGACGGCTGGCCGCATTCCCCTGGTCCACGTAAGCGCCGACTCCTTGCACGCTCCTCTGCGTGAACAGGTGATTCAGCAAGGCCCTCGATGCGCCCAGCGCGTAGCCTTGCCCACGAAAATCCGGGTGGATGGCGTAAACAATCTGCCCGCATCGGTTCGCCGGAGTGTTGTCCCAATAAACCACCATGCCGATGGCCTGGTCGCTCCCGTGCGGGATCAGCAAGTAGAAAGGGAATGCGGCCTTCGCCTTAAGCCGTTCTGCGAATTGTCGGATGCTGATGGTAGGCGGAAACGCCAATCCGGCCTTGATGTCCGGCACGGCAAGCAGCTCGAAGGCCTGGGCCAAGGTGGCCTCGTTCCCCACTGGCACCAGCCTGACTCGCGGAGTCTGGAGCGTCGCGCAGCCTGAGATCTGGAATTCCATGCTCCCTACCGATTTGGTTTGCGGGTTGGTGACTCAACTCAACCTAAGCAGACGCAGGGAGATTTCAAGAATCAACGGGCAGTAAATGCCCGATCTCGCACGAATTTGTGATGCCAGGAACAGCCGGTGTCAGCGTGGATTCTGGTCCGAGAGGGACATCCCGATCGTGCGTAGCATGAGATCTGGCGACGGATTGCGTGGTAGGTGGCGCAGAGATTGGTAGACCAGATCCTGCGCTTGTTTCAAATCCACCGTCGAGTCGGCGAGCTGCGCCAGGCCCTTCTCCCAGGCCCGAAGCGACACGACGCCACCGCTTCGAAGGCGAGCCGAGTCATTGAGAATCGCCAGCAGCAGTTCCAGGGGTTGACGCACCTGTTCGCTGACGCCTTGATCTGAATCCCGATCCGGCAGCAGAGGCCCCGCCGCATCGCGAAAAGAAGCGCCTGCAGCGAGGCGTAACCAGGCCTCTATTTGCGTACTGGCGCGCAGGTAGGATTCCCGCTCCAGGAATCGCAGCGAGCCGCCGGAAAGGGCCGACCAAGCCTCGCGCTCCGGGTCTTCCCACCCCGCGTCCTTGGCCACGGCCCAGGCTTCATCCAGGGCCAGGGGCGCAAACGGAATGCGCTCGCAGCGAGAACGAATGGTTTGCAACATGGATTCGGGGCGATGGGTGACCAACAGAAAATGGGTACCTGGCGGCGGTTCTTCAAGGGTCTTCAGCAGCATATTGGCGCTGGCGCCATTGAGCCGATGAGCATCTTCGATGAGCACCCAGCGATGGCATTTCGGCGGCGGCGCCATGGAAACCCATTGGAGGACGCCGCCTTCCACGAGATCTGAATCGCGGATGGCGCCGATCTTGATGAGGCCCGCCTTACCCTCGGGGGCGATACGTAAAAAATTGGGCAATTCCAGGGGAAGTGGGTCAGTCTGGAAAACTTTACAGCCCTCACAGACCCCGCAGGCGCTGCGTTTGAAGCAGAGTTCACGCTGGGCTAATTCGATGGCCACGCGACGTTTGCCGATGCCCTCGATGCCTGCGAAAAGGAGCGAGCCGGGGAGTTTCCCCGCCTGGGATCGAGTGAATAATTTCTGACGGATGGCTCGATGGCCGATGAACTTATCATCAAACCCGGTGAATTTTTCATCAAACAAGGGCGTACCCCGCGTTCCGCAACAATGGGGCCACGCGATGCCAGATGGCGTCTTCCACTTCTCCAAAACCTTGTCGAGCAGGGATCACCGCCACGCGCTGGGGATCGCCTTGAGCGATGGCTAAAAACCTAGCGCGGACCCGGCGATGGAAATCCAGATGAGCCTCGTCGAACCTAGTCTCTTTGAACTCATCACCCAACGCGAGATTGCGCACTTCTACCCGTTGCAAACTGACTTCAGGATCCATGTCCAATAGAAGTGTGAGGTGGGGTTTGAGGCGACCCAGCACGAGCTCATGAAGTCGGTCCAGCACATTTTCCGTCACACCCGAGGCGCCTTGGTAGGCCCGGGTGCTGTCCTCGAAACGATCAATGAGCACGATCTTTCCCGCCTCCATGGCAGGGCGGATGACCTTGGCGAGATGCTGAGCGCGATCCGCGTAAAAGAGCAGTAACTCGGCTTCAGCGCACCAAGTCTCACCGCTGGGGTGGGCGGTCAGCAATAGGCTGCGGATGTCCCGGCCCAGGGCCGTGCCGCCGGGTTCCTTGGACACGACCACGGGTAGTCCCAGGCGGCGCAACCGCTCCGACAGGCGCAGCAATTGGGTGGATTTGCCCGACCCCTCTACTCCCTCTGCGGTGATGAGTACGCCCGACAAACCTTCCTCCGATGGATCTTCGAGCATAGCGGAGACATCACAGAGGCACCGCAGAGACGTAGGGGAGAGGCTCCTTGCTGCATGAAGGCGGAAATGGGCCTAAGATGGGCCGGAGATCCCTTTGGAGAGCACCGTGGCCGAATCCGTTCATTGCCCGAACTGCGCCACCCACTATGCCCTGCGGCCACCTCGCGTGATGACTCGCCATCGCCGGGCCAAGTGCTTCCGCTGCGATTCCATTTTCAGCATCACGGATCAGGTTCATCTCTTGATGGGAAAGGGTGTCCCAAGCCATGAAACCTCAGCCGAGCCAACGGCGGCCACGGCAGCATCGAGGGCCGAGGGCGCTGAAACCATGGGGATTGACCCGCACATTCTTACGGTGCACACCGTCTCCACCACCGGCATAAACCCTGAGGACGTACTGGCCATCCATGACTTTGAAATCACTGGGGACCATCTACCAGCCCGCTCCGATTCGGCCGCCACTCAGGCAACGGATCCGCTCCTGGGTGATTCGCATGAACCCGTGCCCAGCCTGACCCTTCACGATCTGGATGAGCCCGAAAGCGCCATGGAAAAGACCCTGATCCTTGCGCCGGGTGCTCATCTTAATCCACACCCTCATTCCGCGCCGCTCCCAACCCATGCCGCCGACCAGCTCGATGCCATGGGCCTAATGCCCCTACCCCCAGCGGAAGCCCATGTGGAAGAAGAGTCCGCTCCCGGGACCGGAACCTACAGTTCAGCAAGGGATGCCATTGATAAGCTGTTATCCGGGACACCAACTCCCCAGAGGCAACGCCTGCCTTCGTTGGGCCGGGCCAGCCATCCCATGGATCTGGAGCAGAGTCTCAGCGCGCTGGAAGCCACGCTCGGCGGCACGCGAGCCATGCCGCCATTGGAAGAAGTTGGGTCCACGATGATGCTCTCTCCCAAGGAGCTGGATCGCGCCATGATCGCGCAGACCTCAGATCCCGAGCCCACGGCCACCACGCGACATCTGAGCCCAGAAGACCTGCCTTTGGAAAACACGCCGCTGGACGATGCACCCATGGCGCCCACCATGATGATGAATTTATCTGAGCTGATGCCACCCCAGGGAAACATGGCCGCCACCTTGTCCGGCCTGAAGCCCGCGCCGATGATCGCTCCCGCTCCTGTGTCAATGGCGGCTCCTGAAATGGCCACGGCCTATATCCCGCGACAGACTGAATCGGTAGTCAACGATCCGAATCTGCTGAAAGTTCAACTAGAACAGGACACCCTTTCCAACGTGGGCATGGATCAGCTCATCCAAATGGTTGAGCAGGGTCGCGTGAAGGACTACCACCTGGTGGCTCGTCAGTTCAGCGAGAACTGGCTTGAAGCCAGCAAAGTCCCGGCTCTGCGTCCCGTTTTCGAGCGTATGCGTCGCATCACCCAGATGGGCCCAGCACCTGTGATGCCCTCGGAAACCGCACCGGTGAAGAAGAGTCTTTTCGGTGGATTGTTCGGCGGGAAGAGTTAGGTTGCCGAACGGCAATTTTCACGCGAGGCTTCAGGCCCAAAGCCAAAAGTCGGCCACCCTCGGACTGTATTCAGGAACTGGAAAGCCGAAGCCCGCATTCAGGCTTAGTACCGTCATGTCATTGGAGATCCCATGAGCATCTTGGCCCTTTGTTTTTTGCTTGCCCTGCAAGACAAGCCCGCGCCACCCAGCGAACCCAAACCCATCGCGCCCCAAGTGGAGCCCGCCAAACAGGAAACGACGCCAAAACCTACGCCCCAGCCCGCGCCGGAACAACCCTTGAGTTTCTTTAGTGAAAATTTGCCCTACCACTGGAATCAAACGATTCCGCTGACCATCAATGTGGACGGCCTCAAGGTGACCTCCATTTCCTTCGCGAGAAGGGAGCCGAAAACCAAGTTCCTTCAAGGCCCTGACTACGGTAGCCGAGCCCTCATCGAGGTCACCAACACCGCCGCGAAACCGCGCACACCCGGCTTCGCGGTGGCGGTCTTTGACAAAGATGGACGGCTCCTTGGCGCCGCCAACGGAGGCACCAAAATCGGCACGGTCAAACCCGGTGGCACCGAAACTTTCGAGCTGAGTTTCTTCCAAGTGAAAGAGCGCTTACCCCGTGGTGATCACTATGTCTTGAGTGTGGAACTGAGGGACTGATCAGGTTGTGAGGTGGTGAGGGATGAGGTACGAGGAAGCACCATTGCGTGCTCGTACCTCATAACTCACCCCTCGTACCTCAACGCGCTTCCTGATCGTGATAGTGGGCGAGTAGTTCTTCGGCGGTGACGGTGGCGGTGCCCACCTTGGCGACGACGACACCTGCCGCTGCATTGGCGAGCATGGCGGCGTCTTTCCAATCGGCGCCGCTGGCCACCGCGGCGCTGAAAGCCGCGATAACCGTGTCCCCTGCGCCGCTCACGTCGAAGACTTCCCGGGCCATGGTGGGTATGGTCCAAGGTTGGCGATGATCCTCAGCAGGCACGAAGAGCGCCATGCCCTTTTCGCTACGGGTGATGAGCAGACCTTGCAGCCCTAAGGCATCTACCAAGGCGCGGCCTGCGATGGAAACTTCCGCGTCGGTTTTTGCGACCAGCCCGGTGAGTTCGGTGGTCTCTTTGGTATTGGGGGTCATCAACGTAGCGCCTTGGTACAAGGCCCGATGGGCGGGCTTGGGATCCACGATCCAGGGGATGGCGTGACGGGTGCAGGTCTTACGAACGGCCTCCATTACTACCGGGCCGATGACCCCCTTGGCATAGTCCGAAACGATGAGTGCGCCCACCGACGCCAAGCCCATGTCCAAGCGTTCCACCAGGTCCGCAATGACATCGCCATCCAGGTCCCGCAGCTCTTCGCGGTCAATGCGAAGCATCTGCTGAGTCTGACCAATGACGCGGGTTTTGATGATGGTGGGGCGAGATGAATCCAGCACCAATCCGTCGCTTGAGATGCCGCTGAGCGCTAGAGATTCCATGAGACGCTCGCCCGCCGCATCGTTTTTCAACGTTCCGATGAGTAAGGGCTCCGCCCCCAGAGCGCGAAGGTTGGCCGCTACGTTCGCCGCGCCGCCCAGCACCGCGTTTTCCCGCACCACCCGCACGATGGGCACCGGGGCTTCCGGTGAGATGCGATTTACTTCGCCAAATAAATATTCATCCAAAATAAGATCGCCCAGCACCGCCACCTTGAGCCCGCAGATACGCGCCAGCAGCGATTCCGCGTGAGTTCGGTCGAGCTTCACGCGGGCACCTTTTTGGCGTGATCTACGAGCATGACCGGAATGCCATCCTCGACAGGATAGAGTAGCCCGCATCTTAAGCAATGAAGCCCATCAGGTGTTTCATTCAAGTCCCCATGGCAGGGCTTCCCCTCGAAATCGGCAGGGCAACAAAGGATGTCGAGAAGGCGGGGATCAAGAGTCATGCTCCCAACACTATCAGGCGTCGCGTTCGCACTTAGGAGCCGTTAGAAAATAACCAGTACTTTTCTGGGTATGTTGTTACGGCCCCTTCTGCCGGACCGCCATCGCAATGACAAAGTTATTTTGATACAACGGCGCACCTGGAGAGCGATCAGGGCTTCCCCGGCGGCGGACGGGTCCAGGCCACAACGATGTCGCCGGGCGAGGTTGCACGGGAGCCATCCCGCTCCAGCGTGATGCGCAGTGATTCGGGCAAGGCGGCGAGGGGCGGGGCTTCGATGATACGCATGGCGTGGCCCGAAGCACCTGGCTCAACGCGGCCGAGATCCATCCATGTTCCATTCTGGAGGGTCCAAATTTCGTAGTGGCTACCTTCAGACCCCGTGGGGAAGTGGGACAGTGTAAGCACCACGGTGGACTGGCCCAGCTCCACGCGGTACGTGGCATGGATCGTCTGCTCAGGATCGCCGTTCAAGCCTGGGGGGACCAGGCGCAGGGTCTGCACACGGCTGCTGGTGAGCATCTGGAGGGCGCGTTGTTCGCGTGAACTGGTGCGGCGCAGGTAGATCGCCGAAGTTGTGGTGATGAGGAGAAGTCCCACCGCGACCCATGTCGCAAACTGCACGTTGAGTTTCTGGAGCCCTGAGCGGATGCGCGTCTTCACGGTGCCCAAGGGGACTTGAAGCAAGCGCGCCACCTCCTCGTGGCTAAGTTCGTTGAAAAAAGCCATGGAAAGGGCCTGTCGCTGAGCCAGAGGCAAGGCCTGCAGCGCCGTCTGGAGTGCCGAGCGCTGGTATTCCCGCCAGACCGCCTCATCCGGGCCAGGGTCGTGGGCCAGCAATTCCTCAACGCCTTGTGCGACATCTACGGACCCTTGAGGCCGCCGGGAGCGGGCGCGCAGTTCATTGACGATGCGATGGTGCGCGATCTGGAGCAGCCAGGGTTTCAAGGGCCCGCGGACGGGATCAAAACTGATGGCCCGGGTCCAGAGCGCGAGAAAGACTTCTTGCGTGATTTCTTCAGCAGCGGGTCGGTCCAGGCTCTTGCAGGCCACATAGAAGACCAGCGGCGCGTAGCGCTGGTGCAAGGCCTGAAGCGCCTCGTGGCTTCCCGCCGCGACCTGTCCGACCAAGTCTTCGTCGCTCGAGACCGCCTGCGAAAACAAATTTGAATCGGTCACGAGAACCTCAGTGGAAGACTGCCAGCTGGACGCTCGGATGCAAGCCGTTTCAATGCTTGGCATCGTCTCCGGGAAGGATCTCTCCGGTGAGTTCGCGGCTAGCCTTCTTGAATTCCTGGATGCCCCGGCCCAAGGATTTACCCAGGTCCGGCAGGCGTGAGGGCCCAAAGAAAATCAGCAGGGCGCCGCCGATCAGGAGCATCTCGGTGATACCTAGGTTGCCCATGGGGACTCCGTAGAAATAATGGTCTGTGAGATCGCTTCGGCTTCGGGGAAGACCATCTTGCCGCCCCAGTGGCCCGCTGCCCCCCAAAGCGCCATCCATAGCAGCGCGACCGCCAGCGCAGGCCGGACCTTCTTGGTTTCGATGAAGCATAACGCAGCGATTCCCACACCGAGACCGCCTAAAGCTAGCCATTGGTGGGTGGTGAGCAAGCCGGGGTGACCTGGCGTAAAGGCGCCTGGGGCGATGAGGTCCATGCTTCGAGCCCACAAGAACCCGCTGAGGACCGCCACGATCCCGCCCGCGAAACCGCACCAGGCCAGCAGGCGCGCGGCTGGCAACCACTCAGGTTTCTTCAAAGAGAGCCCTAATGTAAGCGGCAATAACAGGCTCGCGGCGATGGGCAGATGTACGAAGGCCGGATGCTCCCGGGCGAACCATTCAAAGACGGGCATCGGATGCCACCGTCTTTCCGAGGTCCACCACCAGCGGGCCGCCGGGGGTGGACTCATGGACCTCGAAGTGCTTGAGTGGCAACTTGGCGGGCCCTTGAGTGACGGCACCCCCTAGATCAAACCCACTGCCGTGGCAGGGACAATCGAAGGCCGTTCCGGCTAGATGTACGCTGCACCCCGCGTGGGTGCAAAGTGATGACATCGCGTAGATGCCTTTTGGGTCCGCCACCAGAAAAAAGTTACCGAGCTTGCGGTAGTCCTTCACCTGGCCGGACGAAAGACCGGCCTTCGTATCGGGAACCTGTTTCAGGCCGCCTTCCCCGAGCGGCACGGGCGGTGAATAGCCTGTGTTGCCCGCGTAGGCCGGGTTTGCTGCGCCCGCCGCACCGGCGATGGCGAGCATGGCCAGAGCGGAGCAGCTGAGCTTGCAAAAGTCGCGACGGTCGTCAGAGAGCGTTTCTTCAGGTACCTGGTTACTCATGTCTCACCTTCCTCTCAGGCCTTAGGAGTCGTTACGAAATAACCAGTACTTTTCTGGGTATTTTGTTACGGCCCCTTATGCCGGACCGTCATTGCAATGACAAAGTCAATTTTGATACAACGGCTTGCGCAGCGGAATCTCATCCAAGATCAGCGAGGTTTTCGGCGCATGGAAGAATGATTTTCCCCGGGCCTCTGCATCCACCTCGCGAAAACCCAGGCCACGATAGGGCGCTGCGAGATCCCAGGGCACCGGCGCCCGCTTGGGGCGCGAGCCCGGCGCGGGCAGCGGGAAGATGAGGGAAGTCGCCGCGTGGTGGGCGATGTGACCGGTATTGAAATGGTGCTCCTGATGGATGTGGCCGTAGAAAACCGTCACATGCTCGAAGGGTTCCAGCAGGGCCAATGCGTCGGCGCCATCCAGGGTCGCCCAGTCCCAGTCCGGGTAAAGATCGAAGAGTGGCCGGTGGGTTAAGACCACGATGGGCTTGGATTTGTCGAGGCGCGCCAGATCCTCCGCCAGCCATTTCAGCTGGGCCTCGCCTAGCTTGGAGCCCGGCAAGGAGACATTGTCGAGGGCGATGAAGTGGAAGCCGCCGTGGTCGAAGGTGTAATGCGTAGGGCCAAAGAACTCCCTAAAGGCCTCGCCTTGGTCCGGCGCGGCGTCATGCTCGCCCGGAAGGTAGTAGATCTTTTGCACCTTCAGCTTGGACACCATGTCCCTGAACTGGCTCATGCGCGCGCGCCGCTCTTTGCCGTCATCCGTCGTATGGGTGAGATCGCCCGTGAAAACGATGAAATCGGGTTGCTCCTTGAGTGCATTCACCGCCTCGATGGCCTTGGGCAGCGTGCCTGTCGCGTCGGGATTGGCAGGGCCGGCGTAGCCTAGGTGAGTATCCGTGAGCTGGACGAAGTGGAAATCCTTGGGGGCCAGCGCGAGGCTCGCCGCCCTGGCAGGCGCGGCGAATCCATCGAGGCCAGAGGCGAACACCACGCCGCCGATGCCCATCATGCGGAGAAAATCTTTTCGGTTCATTTCGGACATGGGGGCTCCCGGACCAGTTTGGAATGGGAGGCCGTAAGCGCCTCCATTCCTTATTACACCGTAGAGCGGGGTCTGGATTGGGTGGGGCAAAAATTAGAGGGACAGACCACCTCATCACTCCATACCTAGCAGAGCGTGTACTTGGGGCCGCCGCCGCCTTCGGGTGGAGTCCAGATCACGTTTTCTTCGGGACACTTGATGTCGCAGGTTTTGCAGTGGACGCAATTGGAAAAAGCGATGTCCACTTTCTTTACCGCCCCCTTCTCATCGGGGTGCATTTCGTAGACCTGGGCGGGGCAAAAGATGGTGCAGGGCGCCCCTTTTTCGTCCCAGCAAGTAACGCAAACATGATCGCCCTTGGTGATCTTGAGGTGGCCCGGCTGATGCTCGTCATGCATGGTTCCGGATGCGTAGACATCATCGAGCTTCGAGATGAATTGCTTGCCATCGAATTTTACGCCCCAATCAAGGTCGTCGCGCTTGAGGCCCTTCTTGTTGTAATAGGCCTCGGTGGTTTGAGTGGTGCTGGCGTCGCTGTGGGATCTCATCGGATCACCCGGCACCCAGCCGCTCGTGGCTAACGCAAAGCCAATGTTGATGGCCGCGCCGGGCGTCAGACCGTGCTCAATGGAGGCATGGAAATTTCGCGCCTTGTAAAGCTCATTGCCTGCCCAGGAATTCATGAAAGCCTTGCTGTAGCGCATCAGTGACCGGTCAGAAAAATCATTTTCTTTCAAGGCAGAAAGAATGGTTTCCGCCGCGCACATCCCGCCCTTCATACCGAGGTGGATGCCTTTCAATCGAGCTGCATTCACCATCTGTGCGGCGTCGCCCACCAACATGCCTCCAGCAAAAGCCAGGCGCGGCATGGAGTACCAGCCGCCGATGGCCAAGGCCTTGCCGCCGTACTGGATCATCTTGCCGCCCGCTAACATCGGCGCGATGCGGGGATGAGCTTTGAATTTTTGCAAAATCAAATGCGCGTCCACAAAGGGATCTTTCGTGTCGAGGCTCACCACGTAGCCGATGCTGATGCGATTGGCGCCCATGGCGTAGACCCAGGACCCGCCGCTTTCTCCATCGGCCAGGGGCCAGCCTGTGCTGTGCAGTACGAAGCCCGGCTCAATGTTGCCCGTCGGCACTTCCCAAACTTCTTTCACGCCCATTTCGTAGACTTGGGGATTTTTTGCGGAAGCCTGAAGGTTCAACACCTCGTCCAGCTCGCGGCTCAGGTGACCGCGAGGGCCTTCGCCAAAAACCGTGACTTTGGCTTTCAGATTGTTGCCCGGCTCGAAGTTTGATTTCTTCGTGCCATCAGCATTGACGCCCTTGTCGGCGGTCTGCACGCCAACCACCTTCTTCTCGCCATTGGGGCCGCCATCCCAAAGCACTTTCATACCCGCGAATCCGGGCAGCAGCATCACGTCCACGCCCGCCACCTCGCGGGCCTCAAGCTGGGCCGCCATCCATCGCACAACTTTGGACAGCGACACCACATGATTACCGTGGTTCTGCAAGAAGGGCGGCGGCACCGGGAACTGAAAGCCGCCTCGCTCCGTGAGCATCCACACTTCTTCGGAAGTGACCTCGCCTTCGGAAGGAAAACCCTTGGCCATGAAATCGGGCACCAGCTCTTTCAATGCCGAAGGATCCAACACCGCACCACTGAAGGCGTGGTCACCGATCTCGTCACCTTTCTCGATGAGGCCGATGGTGAGGCCTTCAAGTTTCTTCGCGCCAGGGGTCTTGTTGTGAGCTTCGATGAGATCGAGCAGGCGCCACATCCCCGCCAGATTGGAAGGCCCCGCGCCCACAAAAAGCACATCGAAATCCAGTTCCTCGCGTGCAACATCAGGCCGGGCCGACTGGGTCGAAAAATCGCGCATGGGGAACTCCAGCAAACAAAAACCCAGTTTAGCGAAGTTCCGCCTGAGCACCCCATTGGGCATGGATGGCTCATTTGTTCCAGGCAGAAAAGGAAACCGCGAATGGTGCCAATGACGCGAAAAATGACTAAAGCAATGCCTTGGGGCAATGTGTCGTGACCTTCTGTAACGAATTTTTTTCGCGATCATTTCTTATTCGCGAGCATTCGCGTCATTCGCGGTTGGCCTTCTTTTGAATCCACCGTCCCCATGAACTGTCAGAATCAGGGAATGGAAAAGCTCGGATCCACCGAACGTCTAGCTTTTGAAGCCGCCGTCGAGAGGCCTCTGTCCGTGGTTTTTCAGACCTCCGATGGGAAATGGGAGGGCCACGACTACGTAGTGGAAGTCATCACCACTCGGCAGGGGCTGGATGGTTTCGATGTGGTCATGGATTTTCGGGATCTTGAGGCGGTGATGGATCGCATCCTCTTACCTTTTCAAGGGAAGCTGCTCTCAGAGCTGGGCCTTGCCGGACCCCTGGAACTAGCAAAAAAACTCGCCGCCGAATTATCGCCCCATGTGCCCGCTCCTGCCCGCATTGCTGAAGTGGCGCTCACCGATGGACGGGGACGCCGCCTTGCCGTGCGGCCTTCCTAACATGCGCCTGCGACCTTGGCTGGAGATGCCTGCCTACCTCGTCGCAGCGATGGTGTTGGCATGGTTCTCCAACGCTTTGGCGGGGCCCACGCGGCGACTGTCGTGGCGACCCCATGAACCTGTGAAGCCTGCGGCCTCAAGCACCCCGACGGCTTCAGTCGCTTCGCCTATAGCCGTGTCCGCACCGCCCATCGCCGCGCCGTCTTTGCCGAGACTCAAAGCGACTCGTCCTGTGGCGGCGCCCAAGGGTGTTGCACCCAGGGCCACGGCGACCTTGGATCCCAAGGCCGAATTGCTGAAGCGATTTCCGCCCCTGGTGGACGCTACGCAGGCGGACATCCGAGGTGAAGAAGCCCAATGGCTCCATGCCCACGGCGTCCTGTTTCTGGATGCGCGGCGTACGGCGGTATACGTGGATGGCCACATCTCAGGCGCCAAACGTTTTTCCGCCTGGGAAGACGGACTCGTCGAAAAGGTGGATCAACTCGCGGCCTTCGCTCCGGATCTCAGGCTGCCCGTGGTGGTCTACTGCTCCGGCGGCGATTGCCACGATAGTCACCTGGTGGCGCAAAAATTGTGGCAGGCAGGCTTCCGCAATTGTCGCATTTACACCGATGGTTTTCCGGATTGGAAATCGCGAAAACTGAGCGTGACCAAGGGTGAGAAGCCATGAAAGATTGGCTCTTTCATCCCATCGTGCTGCGTCTCTCTCGTTGGGTTCTTGGCGTGGTGATGATCGGCGCGGCGATCCCAAAAATCATCGATCCGCCGGGCTTTGCACAGAGCATTTTCGCATACGGCATTCTGCCGATGGCCTTGGTGTCGCCCGTGGCGATGACCTTGCCTTGGCTCGAACTGATCACCGCGCTTGGGCTGGTCTTCGGTATCGCGCGGCGCGGCGCGGCGCTGCTGATATTGGGCCTCATGCTGATGTTCATGGGGGGACTCAGCCTGAATCTGTTTCGGCACAATCCAATTGACTGCGGTTGTTTCGGCGCTTCTAAGATTCATAAAACTCAAGACCAACGGCTCTTTGACATGAAGCTGGCGCTATTGCGAGATCTTGGGCTCGCCCTGCTGGCGCTTCATGCGCTGGCCGTGCGGACAAGAAAACCGCAGTGAAGCCCGCCGTAAAACTCTGGATGCCCGTCGTCGCGCTGGTGCTGGCCATGAGCCCTCTGGTGGTGGTCCACCCGCTGCACCTTTCGGGTCGCAGCATGGAGCCCACGCTGCGGAATGGGGAACTGCGTTGGGTGCTGCAAACGTGGTGCGCGAGCCCTCCCCAGCGAGGAGAAGTGTGGATTGTGGAGAGCCCCGATGGCGTTTCCATCAAGCGGGTGGTGGGCCTGCCCCGGGATCATGTGGAATCCAAAGATGGAGAAATCTTCATCAACGGATTGCGTTTAGATGAATCCTACGTGCAGCGCGGCGATCATTGGAACGGCGTCTGGGACTGCGGGAATGGCTATCTCGCTTTAGGCGACAATCGCCCCGAAAGCCACGACGGACGGGCCTGGGGGGCGCTTCCGAGGTCCGCGTTTCGGGGCCGCGTGCTGGGTCTTCATACCAGGTTGTGATCAGAAAAATATTTCACCACAGAGGACACCGAGAACTGCAAAACAGGTGTGACGCATTCCCCAATGCTGATACCTAGAAGAGACCCATCATGCCATCTTCGCGGACGAAATTCAGGCGGCCCGGCGGCGGCCTCACGCCTTGGTGCCCAAGGGTATAAAGGGCCCTAACTGAACCGCCAGAAAAACACTGGTGATTCACCAAGGGCCCCTAATGTGGTCCGCGTCGGACCACCTGAATTTGGGGGTCTTCGACCCGCAAGCGCTCTGCGCCTCGCGAAGCGATTTCGAGATGAAATCGTGGATGATGGAGCTTCGTGTTTTCTTGGTGTCTTCGTGTCTTGGTGGTGAGTTTTTATTTCACGACCTTTGGCGTGTCTTCGCGGTGTTTGGCGGTCAGGATTTCAGATAAGCGATCCACGGTTCCATCCATGCGAATCAAGCGTGGGTAACGTTCTCCGCCGTGGTAATCCACTTTGGACGTCTTGATGAAGGACCCGTTTTCGGTGATGAGATCAATGGGTGCGGAAGACATTTTAGAATCTTTGAGAGCCTGATGAAGGCCATCGGTGGACCATTTGCGTCCGTTCACCGCGATGACTTTCATGCCGGGAACGAGGCCCGCCTCGGCTGCGGGAGAGCCCGACAGCACATCGTTAATGGCGCCTTCGGCGCTTAGAAAAAGGCCAATGGAATAGCTGACATCTGCACTTTTATTGTTGGTTTCCCGAGCCTTCCACAAATCGGTGGGCTCCTCGGAGTAGGCCAGTTTCCATCCACCCCGCTCGATGCCGCCCATGGGGGCGTGGGCCCCTTTGGAATCGAGCCGCAATCGAAGAAATGCTGCCCAATTATTGGGCACGACTTGGTTGAGGGCCATCACGATGTCATCAAACGTGTAGGGCTTCAGCACGGGAGAACCACTGGGGGCGCCGTGAAAGGCTTGGCAGAAGGTATCCAAAGACTTCTGATTTTTTGTCAGCTCCCGGATGGTGGTGTCCACATCGAGCCAGATGAGTTGGCCTTCGGGGTAGAAGTCCACGCCGCGCCTTGCTGAAGCCCCGGCGCCGGACGCGTTGTAGAGGATTTGCGCTTCATCGCAGGTGTCCTGCAAGGGGCGCCAGGTGCGGCCCGGTTCGGTGTCAAGGGCGGCGGCGACCATGGCTAAATCATCACGGTAATCCTGCGCCGTCCATAGGCCGCTTCGAGCGGTGAGGACTGAGCCCAAGTATTGTGTCAGGCCTTCGTAAACCCACAGCAGATCACCTTTCATGGGTGTATCAAAGTTGCCGGTAGCCAACCCAGAAGGCCGCCGAAACTTTCCGTTCCAGCTATGGACCATCTCGTGGGGCAGAAGGCCCGATGTGGTCTTCAAAAGGCTTGGATCAATGAGTGAACGCTCGGAGGTACGGTCGTCACTGCTCTCGTGGTGCTCCAATCCAAAATGCGCAACGTTGTCACTTAGCGTGTAAAGAAAATCGTAATGGTTGTAGTGCCGCGCACCGAAGAGATCGCCACTTTCAGCCACGAGATTTTTGTAGTGCTGGAGGGTCCCCGGCGTCATGGCCAGGGCCTCGGCGCTATCCGCCGCGAGGTCCAGATGATGGGCGCGACCCATGCTCATGCCGAGATCAATTTGTTTGAAATGGGCACCTGCCAGGATGGGAGAATCCACCAGGGTGGTGAGGCTGATGGCCTTGAACGTGAAAGTGCTGCCGACGTGGCCGCTCCCTTCCAGCGCCGTTCCGAAGGCCCAACCGTCGGGCAATTTCAGGCTGGCTTCATAGCGGAGGTCGTCGCTTTGCGAGCCCTTGGGATAGAACAGGACCTGGTTCCAGCTCAGCACCGCGAGTTTTTCCGACATCGAAGAGCCTGCGGAAAATCCGCCCGCCGCCGCTGGCGACAAGAAATCCAGGCTCACCTCAACGGCGCTCGCGCCCGGTGGAACCTCAAGGTGGATGGCGTACATATCCACAAGATCACGCCGCCACGACAGCGCCTTTCCATTGGCGTTGAAATGGAGATTCACCAAATCCGTGATGGGTCCTGAAGGACCGTGCTCGCCAGGAATCCATTGCGGGTAGAGCAGCGTCAAAGGCCCAGCCTTGGCGGGGATGGCGAGTTTGGCGTGGAGGATGTGCCGGGGCGCGTCCGTGGCGTCCAGGGCAATCGTGATGGGGGCCTTGGTCGCTTGGGCACCTAGGACCAAGCTGAGGGAAAGTCCAAAAAATAAGCGATGCATGGTGGGCCTCCAAAAGGCGGTCAAAAAAGCGTATCTGGTCACAGAAGACGCAGAAGCTCGCAGAAGACTAAGGAATCACAGGTTCAGCGCCACGTCCAGCAGGGGCCTTTGGATGCGGGCGCGGCCTTGGATCGCTTTTGGGGCGAATCCGATGGCCGCGCCCGCATCACCGCCGCTCGCGGCGGTCTCGCCCGCCTTCAGGCGAGCGGCCCCTGCGCGCTGTGGCCCGTTGCATTCTGCGGACTCCCTCTTGATTCTGTGCCTTCCGTGTCCAGTGATTTTGGGCTGGGGTTCATGGGTAATCAGGAAAGCTTAGCGCCGGATTCTCGCTATTCTTTCCGTTTGCCTTGGAGTCCTGCGTGGATCGTCTTGTCATCACTGGTGGAAGCCCCCTGCGGGGCCGCATTCGCGTTTCGGGCGCCAAGAATGCCGCATTGCCCTGCATCGCCGCAGCCCTATTGAGCGCGGAGCTAGTGACGCTTACGCACCTACCTGCGGTGTCGGATATTCGCACCATGTTGAAGGTGCTAGAGGCCCTGGGTTGTAGCGTGGAGCGCAGCACGGACGAGGACGGCTTGCAGTACACCGCCGCCATCTGTGCCGCCGATCTGGAGCAAGGTGAGCTGAAGGCGCCCTACGAATTGGTGAAGACCATGCGCGCCAGCATTCTGGTGCTGGGGCCGTTGCTCGCGCGATTCGGCCGCGCCACCGTATCGTTGCCCGGCGGCTGTGCCATTGGCGCAAGGCCCATCAATCTCCACCTCGAAGCCCTCACGCGCATGGGCGCCCACATCGAAATCACCCAAGGTTATGTCGAAGCCAAAGTTCCTGGAGGAAAGCTTCAGGCCATTGATCACACCTTCGAGAAAGTCAGCGTCGGCGCCACTGAAAACACCTTGCTCGCGGCGACCTTGGCGGAGGGCACCACCATCCTGCGCAACGCTGCGCTAGAGCCCGAGATTGGCGATCTCGCGGTGCTATTGAACAAGATGGGGGCCTCCATCGAGGGCCTGGGAACCAGTACGTTGACGATCCATGGCGTGAAAGCTTTGCATGGCGCCGAACACGCGACCATCCCTGATCGTATTGAGGCGGGAACGCACCTTTGTGCGGTGGCGATTTCGGGTGGCGACGTGGTGCTCGATCGGGTGCGTCCCGATGATCTGCGTTCGTTGATAGACCTGCTCGAGCGCATGGGTTGTCTGATTACCGAACGCGATGGTTCCGAAGGCCGCCAGCTTCGGATCCAGCGGGAACCCGCACAAAAGCTGCGCGCGCGGGATATTACTACTGCTCCATTCCCATCTTTCCCGACCGACCTGCAAGCTCAAGTAATGGCCGTGATGACTCAAGCTCACGGCATCAGCGTCATCAAAGAAACCATCTTCGAGAACCGTTTCCAGCACGCCATGGAATTGGAAAGACTGGGCGCGAACCTACGCATTGATGGTGGCACTGCCATCGTCGCAGGCCCCGCAAAATTGACCGGATGCACCGTCATGGCCACGGATTTGCGAGCCTCGGCAACGCTAGTCCTGGCGGGCCTGGTGGCCGAAGGCGAGACCACCGTGGACCGTATTTACCACTTGGATCGCGGCTACGCAGGCCTCGAAAAAAAGCTGCAAGGCGTAGGCGCCCGCATCGAGCGCGTGGGCGGCGGGAGCGTGTAACTCAGCATTTCAGATGGGCACAGCCGTGAGAAAATGCGTTCTATTTTTTTTAAAACTCACCACCAGGGCACAAAGGCGGCGCAGACCGGGTGCATGCGAGGTGATGCTCAACATCGCGGAATGCGCTCGTATTCATTCATGAGTTCTCGGTGTCTCGAGGTGATACCAAGTCGCGTTCAAAAAGATAAAATGAATCCACAGATGAACACAGATTCACACAGATGCAATTTCGTGATCCCGTCCCGAAATTGCTTCGCGAGGCGCGTAGCGACTGCGGGTCAAAAACCCGCAAATTCAGGGGGTCCGGCGCGGATCACACCAGGGCGTGAGGCCGACGCCGGACCCCCTGAATTTCATCCGCGAAGCTGGCGTGTGACGGGTCTCAAATACCGCGCCATCAGTGGCGATAGGGCGAGGTACTTTGCATCTGTGTAATCTGTGTAATCTGTGTAATCTGTGTAATCTGCGGAATCTGCGGAATCTGTGGTTCCTATTCTTTTGAACGCGAATCCGTATGAGTCCATTATTGGGAACGCAAAACCGTATCATCCCCCGCGGGGTTTTCTCATGCGGATGAACAGCGCAAAGGGCGAGATGAGCAGCGCGGCGGTCAAGACAATGAGCAATAATTTCCCGACCATTAGTAACGCAGAACACTGAAGACAGGCAGGCCGCCTAGTTTTTCGCGACCCTGCAATAAAGTGAGCTCGATGAAGAGCGTGAGTGCCAGGGCGTGGGCGCCGCTCTGCTCCACCAGTCGCCGCGCAGCCGCAGCCGTGCCGCCAGTGGCGAGCACATCATCCACGATGAGCACCCGGTCACCCGCTTTGAACGCGTCCTGATGGATTTCTAACGCGTCTTCTCCGTACTCCAGCCCATACTTTTCCTGGAAGACTGCACAGGGCAATTTCCCGGGTTTGCGGGCCGGGACGAATCCGAGATCCAGTTTTTTCGCCAGGGCTGCCCCAAAGATGAAGCCCCGTGCCTCGATCCCGAGAACGTGGGTCGTTTTGAGACTCAGAATAGGCTCAGCCATGGCGTCCATCGCGGCACGAAACGCGGATGGGTCGGCCCAAAGCGGCGTGACGTCCTTGAAAAGGATGCCGGGTTTTGGGAAGTCCGGTACGTCGCGAACAAATGTTTTGAAGTCATACGTCATGGTCGAATCTCGAAAGGTTGGGGAAGGGATTTTCCCTCATCCAGGGCCTGCCAGTCCAGCCCTGTCACCGATGCAAAGGCTGGACCTTTCAAGAGGGTGGCGTGGAAATCGGACAAGAGGGCATCGGGACCGCTGGCTTCACCACAGACGGAACCATCGGGTTCATTGCTGACCCAACCCCTAAGATTGAGGCTGCGGGCTTCTTGACGCACGAAAAACCGATAACCCACACCCTGCACTTGACCTCGCACGCGAAAGGAAATCCTCACTGCGTGTTTCCATTGAACGTCGTGTCGAAGGCCTCACGTTTGGCGAGCATTTCGGGGCAGCCAAGGTCTAAATGCAAGGGCGTGACTGCCGCCCAGCCATCCAGGGCGGCTTCCGCATCGCTGCCTGGAGTCTTCGCGTAGGTAGGACCCAGATCCCCGCCGATCCAGTAGTAGGGCGTACCGCGTGGATCCATGCGCTTCTCCACGATGTTGTGGTACTGCCGATTGTCTTGAGTGCAGAGCTTGAAACCCTTGGGTTCGCCTTTCGGGAAATTGAGATTCCAAATGCGATTGGGGCCCAATTCCATGTGCTCCCAGCGGTGCAAAAAAGATTCAATCCAAGGCTCCACAACGGCCAGATCAGCCTTTGGATGCGCTGAGAACGCGGCACCCTTGGCGCCTTGCAGCACACCTTCAAAGGCTGCGCCAACGGTGCCGGAATAAAAGACATCTTCACCGAGGTTGAAACCATGGTTGACACCCGAAAGCACCCAGTCCGGCTTGTGGTCCAATACGGACCGGACGCCCAGCAATACACAGTCTACGGGGGTTCCATCGCAGGCGTAGCGGTCATCACCGAGGGGATGGAGGCGCAGGATTCCATGAAGAGAAAGCGCGCTGGAAACCGCCGAGCGATTACGGTCCGGCGCCACGGCCACCACCCGCCCAAAACGCGATGCCACCCGAGCCAGCAATTCCAATCCCGGCGCCCAAAGTCCGTCGTCGTTCGTGATGAGGATGAGCCGGTCGCGCATAGGAACGTCAGTGTAGTGCGAATCGAGCGGAGGCAGGCGCGGCTTGAAAAAAACTTAACGGAAAAGCACGAACACGAAAAACAAAGCCACGAAGCGCCTTGGGTTCAACGAATCCCTGCGGCCATGTTTCGCAGCCTTTCAATGCGGGCTTCGATGGGCGGATGGGTGGAGAAGAGGCTCATCAGCCCGCCGCCTCGAAGGGGATTCACGATCATGAGGTGGGCGGTGGCGGGCTGGGCATCGTGCATGGGCGATGCCTGATTTAACCCTTCAATCTTTGCCAAGGCGCTCGCCAGTTCAAGGGGCCGGCCGGTGATTTGCGCGGAGTAGTCATCCGCCAAATACTCGCGGGAGCGGCTGAGGGCCAATTGCAGCACGGTCGCCGAGAGCGGCGCGAAGATCATGATGAGCACTCCCGCGATGGGGTTGGACCGACCTTCTTCGTCGCGCGGCATCACCCACATGGCCATGCGCGACATGAACATGATGGCCTGCACCAGCACCGCCGCGATGGAGCTGAGCAGGATGTCGCGATGCACCACATGGCCCAATTCGTGAGCTAACACGCCCTCCAGCTCGGCGTCGCTGAGTAAACGGAGAATGCCTTCGGTGACCGCCACGACTGCGTGTTCGGCGTTGCGGCCGGTGGCGAAAGCGTTGGGTGTGTCATCTGAAATCATCGCCAAGCGCGGCATGGGAATATTCGCTTTCGCCGCGAGCCGAGATACCAGCAGATACAGATCCGGCGCGTCCTGTTGCTTCAGCATTTTCGCGCCATAAGAGGCCAGTACGATCTTGTCGGAGAAAAAGTAGCTGGTGAAATTCATGACCGCCGCGATGGCCAGCGCCACCAGAAGCCCATTGCCACCGGGATACATCATGTCCCCGATCCAAACCAGAAGCCCCGTGAGCAAGCCGATGATGATGAGGGTTTTAACTTGGTTCATGAAATCACTCCAGACCCAGTCTAATGAAAGGCACAAGACCGTGGGACTTGATGCTTAGGAGGCATGAGTCTTGGGTCCCGAGTCCCGAGTCCTGAGTCCTGAGGTTCAATGAGGATGCGGCCAGAGGCGCCGCAAACCTGCCCAAGGACTCAGGACTCAGGACTCAATAAAACTCAGGCCTCTCGCTTCACCACCACCAGCGTTACGTCGTCCTTGAAAGGTCCGTCGCCGAGGTGCTTGAAAGTGGCGGTGAGAATTTGCTCGAAGATGCAATCCGCGCTGGAATTCTGGAATTGGCGCACCACTTCGATGATGGGGTCTTCGCCGAGATCCTGGCCTGTGGCGCCATTCTCGGCTTCCACCAGGCCATCGGTGAAAATCACCAGCACGTCCCCTTTGGCCATGCGGGCGCGACCTTCTCCGAACGTCGCGCCGGGCAGCAGGCCCACCATGGGCCCCGTGGGATTGAGCCGGATTGCGGGGCTCCCATCGGCGGGCACCAGCAGTGGGGGGTTGTGGCCCCCGTTGACGTAGCGCAGATCGCCGGTCTCGGGATTGAGGCTGGCGGCGAAGAGTGTTGCATAGCGATTGCGGTCGCGCACTTCATTCATGCGCACGTTCAACCGCGTGGCGAGTCGGCCCCAATCCTTCACCCGGCGGTCGGCCCGAGCGCGGAGATAGGTCGAGAGCTGGGTCATCATCAGCGAGGCGGGTAAACCTTTACCGGAGATGTCACCGACCGCGATATGCAGACGCTCTTCTTCGGCCTCTTTGGAACCCGCAGGATCCTTGGCCATCCACACGTCATAGAGATCGCCACCCACCGCCTGGAAAGGTAAATTCGCCGCAGCGCACTGCCAGCCGTCGGGCTCTGGCAGGCCTTTGGGAAGGATCTGGCGCTGGATATTGCGGGCCAATTCTAAATCTTTTTCCATCTTCAGCGATTGGATCTGCGATTCGCGAAGATCCAGGCTCGTGAGTTGGCTAGAGGTGAGATTCAGTAAGGTCTGAAGGAAGACTTCATCCTCTTCGCTAAGGTGTCCTACCGTCGGCTCAGCGGCGTAGGCAAAGCCGTGGCTGTGATTCTGATCTCTCAACTCAATGGCATGGACTAACGTTTTTTCCGAGAGCACGGATTGCAAGGCTGAACCCGTAAGGTGCGGCGGGAGCACGCCGACGCCTTTATTCAGAAGCACCTCTCCTTCTGCCCCGAGCACCAGCAGGCGCGGAATGCGGAACTCACCCATGAGCGTTGAAGCCATGAGACGGATCAAATCTTCTTTGGTGTTCACCTCACCGAGCGAGCGCGTGAGATCGAACACCGTGTTGAGCCGGGCGAGTTGCAGGGCCAGGGCGCGGTTCTGGTCACTGCGCAGGGCCTCGGCCCGCCGCCATGCGAGCAGAGGCGCGGAGATGGAAAGCAACAGGGTGAGCGCTGCCGGATTGTCGGGGGTCTTGAGAACCAGGTGCCCATAAATTTCATCGCCATGGGCCCAAGGTAGGCTGATCCACTCCTTGCCGGGATTGGTGGGGAAGGGCGGCGCCGAACCCCGAAGAAAGAGCCACGCCTGGCCATCCCAGAGCCCACCCTGGCGCGCCTTGGCGATGCCCAAGGCCGTGACGCCCACGAGATGGACGAGCGCTTCTTCGGTGACCTGCTCGGGGAAGGCCTCGAGAAAATCCACCAGGGGTAATAACTCGCTGGCGCCTTCGGGAATGCGCAGCGAAAGTTCACGCAAACGGTCAAACGGATTGACGGGAGGAACGACCGGATCAGGAGCCATGGCGGCTGGCTCCTAAGCGATGTTCTTGATCATGCAGCACTCGCTGCGGCCCTGCTCTTCGCCGAAACGCACCTCATCCATGAAGCGGCTCATCAACAGCAGGCCAAGGCCGCCTTTGCGGGGGTGCTTCACGTATTCTTTCGGGTCAGGTAGCACCACTTGATCGCCGCGAATCCCAAGACCCGTGTGCCACATATGGATCTCAAGGGATTTCCCCGTGAATCGCAAATCCAATTCGACGGTGTGGTTTTCTTCCCCGTGATAGGCGTGAAGAATGATGTTCGTGACGGCTTCATCCACCGCGATAGAGACTTTGGCGGCGGTGGAGTCGTCCATGCCCGCCACCAGTGACGCCCGCTTGGCGAGGCCCGCCACCAGGTTCAGGTACCGGGTCTGGCTGGGAATGACTAAGCGGAAATCCGACTTCTCCAGGCGCTTGGATGAAAGGGTCGCCGACATCAGGCCTGCTCCGCCAGGGCCGCCAGGGCGTCCTCCTCGCAGGGGAAAACCCGGTAGAGCTGTGTGAAGCCCAAGGTGTCGAAGATCGCAAAGACGTTCTCTTGAAGATTGCAGAGCAGGATGTCGCCCTTGTTTTCCCGCACGGTTTCAATGAGCCCCATGATGGCGCCAAGGCCTGCGGAGCTGATGTAGTTTAGCTCCCGACAGTTCAGCAAAATTGTATAGCGACCAGCATTGACCAGGTTTTCCAGGGCGCCTTCGAACTGGCGAACGGTGTGGGCATTGATGAAGCCGTTGGGCTCCACCACCGATGCGCCGCCCGCATCACGTACCTGGATGGAAAGATCAGCCATTCAAAAGCTCCGAAGGTCAAGGGATTCATCCTAAGCCGTCGCCCCAAATATAGCCAGCTTCGCTAAGGGCATGAACGTCATTTGGGCGTGTTTCAAAAATCGGACGCGGTCGCGCTTAACTTTCGAAACCCCATCTCAGGAGCATTCGATCCCAGCGTCGGTTTTCCGCTATTGTGGTAGCCAACCCTCACCCAAGAGTCCGACATGGCCCAGCCCGCCGAAGCTCTGAAGCAGATTCTCCGAACTTGGCTCAAAGAGCGCCATCAGGGCCTGCTTGAGCAGGTGATGATGACGTGGGAAGAAGGCCTTGGCCGCCTGAATCCCGATGACGCCTTGGCAAGTGAATTATTGGCCGCCGTGCCCGTGCCAGAGCCGCTGCTGGCGCCAGCCCCGGCGGTTACTCCGATGGCCAACACCGATCGTGAGTTGGGATCGGCCTTGGACCTATTGGACGCGGCGCAGAGTCAGGCGGAAGTGCTTCACAAGCTCCTTGATGGACTGCGCCCCTTCGCCGATCGCAGCGCGCTTTTCATTCTCAAACAGGGCATCGCGAATCTCTACGCCAGCCGTGGATTTGATGGGGATAGTGCCAAGCCCGGCACGCCGGTGGTGCCACCGTTGGAACTCGAAGCGCTCATCTCCGGCCAAGTCTCATCCATCCAACAAGCCGGTGAGGCCTACCTGTCCTTGGTGCGACCCTTGTCGGGCCTGACCTCGGCCGATCTCCGCATCCATACCATCCGCCTAAAACGAAAAGCCGTGGCCTTGGTGCTGGCGGATAGCGGCCTACGGCGTGCCATGGAAAACCCAAACCACATCCGAGCCCTGGTTCGTGGTGCCGAGGCCGCCTTGGCCTACCTGGCGGGCCAGAAGGACGATGAGCGAACGGGTACGGGACCTATGAAATCCAGCGGGCCCATGCCCATGCCCATGCCTGCGCCCATGCCTCAAGTCCAACCGCCACCTTCGCCGCCAATCCCGCAGACCTCGGCTCCCCATTCGATGGCAACGGGGCCTGTGCCGGTGCCCCAGGGATTGCGGAGCCCCGCGCCGGCGCCCATGGTGCCCATGGCTCCCATGGCGCCAGTTTCGCTCCCATCCTATTCCGCGCCCACGCAACAGGTGCCCGAGCCCATCGAATCGGCCACCACCCTGGACCCCAAGATCCGCACCACCGCTGAACGTCTGGCCCGGGTGCTGGTGGGAGATATTGAGTTGTATTTCCCACAAAAAGTCGCTCAAGGGCGTCAGCAGGGCAACTTGTATGGGCTCCTTCGAGACGAATTGGAGCGCAGCCGAGCGACCTTCATTGACCGATTTGGTGAGCCCGTGGAAAAAGAACATAGAATTTTTATTCAGACGGTCCTATCCCAGCTTTGTGAAGGCATTCCCACCAAGCTCGGCTCCGCTCCCTGGGCTTGATTTGATCTACTGGGGTGACAATCGGATTGGAATCTGGTAAACCCTCTAGCCTGACGCTTGAGGGTTTCGCATGGCCAATTTGGGAAAAAAATTTAACTGCTTTTCTTGCTCGACGAAGTTCTATGACTTCGGAAAGCCAGAGGCCCTATGCCCCAAGTGCGGCGCGAACCAAAAGGACGCGCCCAGCAAACCCAAAATCGTGAAGAAAGAAAAGGCTGTTCATCTCATCGAGGATGATATTGGAACCGAGCCCGAGGCCGAGGCCGCCACGGAGGAAACCTTCGAGGAAAGCCTGGGCATCAGTGGCGCCAAAGCCGAAGGCGTGGACCCCGGCGACCTGCGAATGGACGATTACGACGAGTGACTTCCGCTCTCACGGCTTCCGTCAGCCCTCCAGCCATTGATCGCCATGTTCATCTTGAAGGTGGAATGGATCCGGCATGGGTGCGGAGTCAAGCTGGGCGGATCGGCCAAGTTGTGCCTGAGTCCCTAGAAGCGCTGTGGCTGCGTGAGGCAAGGCCCTTTGAAGATTTCATCGAGGCCTTTCTGTTTGGCTCGAAATTCCTTTGTGATCACAAGGCTGTGCGCGCCGCGATGGGCGCCATCATGGCGCGCTTGCCAGAATCATCTGATGGACCACGGGGCCTAGACCTATGGGTATCGCCGTTTTTTCTGGTGTGCTTCAAAAACCTGCTTAGCCTTGAAGCGCTGTGGCGCGGGATCGAGGATGGCATCGGGGATGGGCGCCAGCAGGGCGTTTCCGTGGCCGTGGTGATAGACGCTGTGAATCATTTGGGCCCTGAGCATGGTCACGAGGTGCTCGATTTGGTACTGGGTGATTTGCCAAATTTCGTTGTGGGTTTTTCCACCGGGGGCCTCGAACGTGTGCCTTTCCGGGAATGGGCACCCGTCTTTGATCGAGCGCGGGAATCTGGACTGCGCATCGCGGCCCATGCGGGCGAGAATGGCCCTGGCGAAAATGTCCGCGAAGCCATCCTCGAAGGCGGTGTGGATCGCATCGTCCATGGCGTTCACGCCGCTTCAGACCCGAGCATCCTCGATCTTTTGGCGGAGCGGCGGATCCCGGTGGATGTTTGCCCTAGTTCCAACCGGGCCCTTGTGCCCAATTTGGGGACGCACCCCTTGCCAGTCATGCTCCGGGCTGGCCTCCGCTGCGCCCTGGGCACGGATGATCCGGGCCTCATCCCTTGCGATCTCACCTCCGAATGGCGATTGGCTCAGGCCATGGGGTTGAATGCGGGAGAGTTGGAGGCCTTGAGGCGATTCTCAGTGGAAGACGCATGGTGCTTGAGGAAGCCTTGAGTCCCGGGTCTCGAGTCCTAGGTCCCAAGCAAGGAAGGCCATAGGCTTTCGGCTCAGGGCTCTTGTTTGTGCCGACCCTCAACCGATCCCGGCCAAAAGGAAGGCTCGATTGATCGGCACTTTCCTGGCAGAATCGAAGGTTCTGTGGCGCTCGTAGCTCAGCTGGATAGAGCATCAGGCTTCGAACCTGAGGGTCGGGAGTTCGAATCTCTCCGGGCGCACCATGAAACATTTTTGAAAGACATAGGCGAGTGTGGCGGAACTGGCAGACGCACTGGATTTAGGTTCCAGCGGTTAACACCGTGTGGGTTCGAGTCCCACCATTCGCACCAATAAATTCACGCAACACCCCAACCAAGTTTCGCAACCGGTTTTAGGAGCACCCATGCAGGTCACGCTCACCCATCACACCAACACACGCAAGTCCCTGGAGATCCACGTCCCGGCGGCGGAGGTCACCTCGACGTTTGGTGAAGCCCTGGCCCGCATCGCCCCCAAGGTCAAGATTCCGGGATTTCGTCCGGGTAAGGTGCCCAAGAACGTTCTCCTCTCCCGCTTTTCCCGCGAGATCCGCCAGGACGTAGCCGACATGCTGGTTCAGCGCCTTTTCTGGGACGCTGCGGCAGCCGCAGGCACTCAGCCCATCTCTCAGCCAGCCCTCGAAAAGGCAGATCTGTCGGATGGTCAAGATGGCTCCATCAAGGCCCTCTACGATGTGGCCCCCGAAGTCCAACTGCCGGAATTCAAGGGCTTCAAGCTGGAAAAGAAAAAGCGCGCCATTGATGACGCAGCCGTGGAAGAACACATCGAAGGCCTGCGTCAGGAATCGGCTAAGCTGCTGCCGGATGATGGCGTCAGCGCAGAAGGACTTTTCGCCACCTTCGACGTCAAGGCCAAGCCCCAGGGCCTCAAGGCCCAGACGTACCGCGATCAGGTAATCCAGCTCGATCCCAAGCGTCCTTTTGACAAGGAAGTGCTGGGTCTCAAAGTGGACGAAAAACGAAGCTTCGAGGTGGCCGTGCCCGTCGAGGATCCCAACAAGACGGTCGCCGGGAAAAGTGTTCACTACGAAGTGATCCTCAAGGATCTGCGCAAGAACACCGTGCCTGAGCTGAACGATGAATTCGCCAAAGACTCGGGTGATTTTGCGGACCTCAAGGCCCTACGCGCCCATGTCCGCAAGGAACTGGAAGAGGCGGCCGAGCGCGATGCTCACGCCCGCTTGCAGAGCAACATGTTGGAAACGCTGTTAGATGCCTCGCCCTTTGAAGTTCCGGTCTCCATGGTGTCCTTGCAGCTAGACGATTACAGCCAAGAATTCGCCAACATGATCGCGCGTCAGGGTGTGGATCCAAGGCGCGTGAATTGGAACGCCTACCGACAGAGCCGCCACCGGGATGCCGAGCGCGCGGTGCGCAGTGGATATCTTTTGCAGGCCATCGGTAACGCCGAGGATATCCAGGTCGCCGATGAAGAAATAGACGCGGACATCCGCACCTTCATGGAAGAGAACAAGGTCCAGCAGCCCTTTGCGGCCTTCAAGGCCGACCTGGAAAGCCGTGGCGCTACCACCGAAATCAAAGGCCGTATTCGCACGGACAAAATCTTTGATCACCTGATCACTTTCGCTACTGTTACCGAAGAGCTGCTCGACAAAAAGGCCTTCGAGGACTTGGTGGAACTGGAGCGCAAGCGCGAAGCCGGTTTGGCCTCGGCTCGCTTTGACGCCGGCGGTCTCGAAAGCGGCGAAACCGAGCAGGAGGGCGGCGCTCCGGATGCCATCCAACATGGCGAAGCCGATCACGTCCACGGTCCCGATTGTGACCACGACCACGACCACGACCATGCCGAAGAAAAGCCGAAGAAAAAAGCGGCCAAAAAATCCGAAGAAATCGAAGAAGAGAAGCCTAAGAAAGTCGCTAAAAAAGCCGCTGAAGCCGAGGACGAAAAACCAAAGAAAGCCAAGAAGGAAGAGCCTGAAGACGAAAAGCCAAAAAAGAAGAAAAAATCCGAGTAACTCGGGTCTCGGTAACAAAAAAGGGCGCTGTGGGCGCCCTTTTTTTCTGGCCTCGGGCATCAGGCTTCATACGACTTTGCTTTCAATGAATTAGAACCACAGAGACACAGAGGGCACAGAGAGAGCCGTCATGTGCCTCTGTGGTGAATTTAATCTATTGAACGCGAATGGGTATCAGTCATCGTTGTTGGTTTTGGATGGGCCATCTGGCACGCCAGATATGCGAAGCGACCGACATCAACGAAGCCTGATGCCCGAGGCCTGAGTCCCTTACCTCAGATCTTCCTCACGCACCACCACACCATCCTGAAGAATTCGATATCCAAGGGGCCGATCATGGGTGGGCACGACGGCCTCGAAAATGGAGTGGGCCGCTGTCATTCCGGGCTGACCGGGCATCGCCGCCTGTTCGGTGGTGGCCTTGCAGGGGACTTTGAGTACCCTTCCTTCCTTGAACAGAAATTCCATGGAGAAATGGATCACTTCCTCCTTCTGCCAGATGTATGGGTCGGAGTCGGTGAAGCGCATCAAGGTGCGGGCCTGCTCGCCATACTCTTCTCGGCGGAGCCGGACGCTTTTCCCAGTGCCCGTGATGGGGATGGGATGTTTGCATGCGACACCGAGGCCCGTGAAAAGGCAGATAAAAAGAAGGGCAGTCTTGGGTTTCATGGGGGCTCGCAAGTTTTAGATGTCCATTCCAGTATGCACCTAGGCTGGAGAAGGCCGCTTGAAATGGGCTCTGCGCTATTCTGTCTTCATCAGGATTCAGGAGCCTTCATGCCCAGCAACTACTACCCCCCTATCGTCATCGAGCAGACCCCTCGGGGCGAACGAAGCTACGACATCTACTCCCGGCTTCTGAAAGACAACATCATCTTTCTGGGCACCGCCATTGACGACAACTTAGCCAATGCCATCGTGGCGCAGATGTTGTTTCTGGAAAGTGAAGATCCCGACAAGGACATCCAGATCTACATCAACAGCCCCGGTGGCAGCGTCACGGCGGGCCTCGCCATCTACGACACCATGCAATTCGTGAAGAACGACATCGTCACCTATTGCATCGGTCAATGCGCGTCCATGGGGGCTCACTTGCTGGCGGCGGGCACCAAGGGCAAGCGCTTCGCGCTGCCCAATGCCCGCATCATGATCCACCAGCCCAGCGGCGGCGCCCAGGGCCAGGCCACGGAAATCGAGATCACCTACAAAGAGATCCAGCGGCTCAAGGACGCCCTGAGCGAAACCTTCGCCAAGCACACCGGCCAGACCGTGAAAAAGGTGCAGAAGGACATGGACCGCGATTACTTCATGAGCGCCGCCGAGGCCATGGACTACGGCATCATTGACAAGGTGCTGACGGAGCGGCCGGCCTAGTTGGACTTACGCACTGAACTCGCCGCGTTGGCCCTATTGCCGCTTGCCGAGCGACAGATTCGGCTGGGTGAGTTGCGGGCCCTGTACCGATTAGAGCCGCACCATTTCACGCCAGATATTCTGCGGGAACTGAAAGCTCTTGCCACGCCGGATCTCAGCTCACAACTCAAATCGATTTTTGGATTCGATCATTTCCGTCCGGGCCAAGAAGACATCATCCACGCGGTGATGGCCGGGCGGGACGTGCTGGCGATCATGCCGACGGGGGCTGGGAAATCGCTCACATTTCAGCTTCCGGCGCGGCTGCTGGGCGGCGTCACGCTGGTCATTTCGCCGCTCATCGCGTTGATGAAAGATCAGGTGGACGCCATGACCGAGGCGGGCCTGAAAGCGACATTCCTGAATTCGAGCCTCGACGCAGAAGAGCGCAGTAAGCGTATCCGCGCGATCCGTGATGGCCACATCGAGTTGCTCTACGCGGCGCCGGAAGGCCTGGAACTCTACGTGGCGAGCTTGCTGGAGAACCTTGATCTGAAGCTGGTCGCTGTGGATGAAGCTCACTGCATCAGTCAGTGGGGGCACGATTTCAGACCTGCCTACCGCAATCTCGCTGGCCTGAAAAACCGCTTTCGCAATGTTCCGATCCTGGCCCTCACCGCCACCGCCACCAAGGACGTTTGTGAGGACATCGTCGCGCAGCTCGCCATGAAAAACGCCGCACGATTTCACGGTTCATTTTTCCGTTCCAACCTGCATCTTTCGGCCATCAAAAAAGGTGAAGGCCCCTCGGTGCGGGAAGGCATCCTGCGCCTCATACAGGCGCGCCGTGGGCAGAGCGGCATCGTGTATTGCCTCTCACGCAAAGGTGTGGAATCCACCGCCGAATACCTTGCGGATCATGGCGTAAAAGCCAGGGCCTATCACGCAGGCATGAGCAGCGATGCTCGCAGCGCGGCGCAAGAGGCTTTCCGCCGGGACGATGTGGATGTCATCGTTGCCACGGTGGCTTTCGGAATGGGTATAGACAAACCGAATATCCGTTTTGTCATCCACCGCGACATGCCGAAAAGTATTGAAGGTTATTACCAGGAGATCGGCCGTGCGGGCCGCGATGGCGAACCTTCGGACTGCATCCTGTTCTATTCCTGGGCGGATGTGCTCAGCCTTGACCGGTTCACCGACGATGTGGCCTCGGAACTGGCGCGAGAGCAGCAAAGGCAGACGCGAGCCATGTTTCGCCTGGCCGATGAATCCGGGTGCCGCCATCAGAGGATCCTTGCTCATTTCGGTGAGCGTATGTCTGCGTGTGGGGCGAGCTGTGACGCCTGCGGCGGGTGGAATGTCATGGCCACCGCGCCGAAATCCATTCGTCTTCCCAAGTCCAAAAAGATCCGTCCTGAATCTATTGAACTATCGGAAGAGTCAGCGCCCATGGGCGAAGACGAGACCCTGTTCATGGAACTCAAAATACTTCGCAAGCGCATTGCCGATGAAAAAGGTCTGCCAGCTTACTTGGTTTTCGGAGATACCGCGCTCAAACAAATGGCCCAATTCAGACCTACCACCGAAGCAGAATTTCTTGCCATCAGTGGCGTGGGACCCAAAAAGCTAATGCAGCATGGCCAGGCATTTTTGGCGCTGCTGCGACGAATGGCGGATTGATGGCCCGTCTCGCTCTCAAGATAAAGATCACCACCACGGCACGAAGGGCACCAAGAAAACACGAAGCTCCATCACCCATGCTTCCGGCCCGAAATCGCTTCGCGAGGCGCCTGCGGGCCACCTGAATTTCATCCGCGAAGCTAGCACGTGACGACTTCCTTCGTGGCCTTGGTGTCCTTCGAGTCTTCGTGGTGAGTTTTTATCCTTTAGAATGCCGATTCATACGACATCGAATGATAAAAAATGAGCCCGTCTCTCGGCGGGCTCATTTTTTTTGGCGCGGCTTTAATTCGCGCTGATGGTTCCGACATTAATCGTGATGGTGGTCGGCGTGCTGGCGCCATTGGTGATGACGGCCTTGCCCGACGGAGCACTGAGAGACACGGCGCCCAGGGGCACATTGGACTTGAGGTCTACAGCGACGGTCGCCAGGATGCTGGAGGCGGTGAAATTGACGGCCGGTTTGGTGATGCCCTTCTGGTAGAAGGCCACCTGTAGCTGATCGCCGCCGGTGTTGGCTTTGCCTACCATCAACTGAGGCGCGGTACCCAAATCGAAAAGGACGTTGCGGGCCAGGACCGTATCGCTGCTCGCGGGTTTGGACCACGTGACTTTGGCGGGGTCCGTGCTGAGGTAGAAACCCACGCCGGTGCCTTGAGTTCCCACGGGGCCCATCAGATCCAGCACGAGATGGGTTGAAGTAGATGATCCATTCTTCACCAGCGTGTAGCCACTGCCGGTAGGGTTGGTGTAATCAAGCCGGTCCGCGATGGTCTTGGCGGGCGGCGTTACGGGTGTTGTAGGTCCGCCACCACCGCCGCTACAGGCCACCAGGCCCGTGAGGGCAACGAGTGCGAAGGAGGAGAGGGTCCATTTAATCAAGGTGATTTTGCGCATGGGGTCGTCCCTCAAAAACCGGTTAGGAAGATTGTAAGGTCAGCGTCGTCCACGGTGCCGTCTGCATTGAGATCAGTGGCGGAATCGCTGGAGCCGTAGGCCTTGGCCATCAGAGCGAGATCCAGCACATCCACAGCTCCATCGCCGTTGAGATCCTTGGTTTTGGCGCCAATGACCGTGATGGTTTTGATGATGGTTTTGGTTAGGTCCGCGCTGGCGGTGGCCGTGATCGTAATGGACCCGGGCGTCGAAGGCGCGGTGAAGACAATAGTGGACGTCGTGGTGCCCGTGGGAATCCCGAGCGTGCCGCCACCGAGGCTGGTCCAGTTGACGGTTCCGGTATTGACCGTGCCGATGAGCGTCGCGGTCGCGCCGGTGAGGATGGTGCCCGTTGCCGGGTTCACGCTGACCGTAAAAGTTGTGACGGGTGGAACCACGGTCACGGTGGCCACACCGGATTTGCTGGTGTCCGAAGTGCTGGTGGCGCGCACGTGGTAGGTACCCCCAGCCGCTGGAGCCGTGTAGGCACCCGTTACAGAATTGACGGTGCCGCCGCCGATCTCATCCACGCTCCAGGAAACACCCGCGGGACCATTGGTGACGGTTGCGGTGAACCCTTGAGTTCCCGAGGGAGCCAAGCTCACCGTAGGGGGCGTGACGCTCACCGTAAGTACGGGAACGGTCGTGACCGTCACCGTAGCAGCCGAGAATTTCGTAATGTCCACGGTGCTCGTGGCACGAACATGGTAGGTGCCGGCCACAGCGGGAGCGGTGTAAAGACCTGTGCCATTCACGGTGCCGCCACCACCTTCGACCACGGACCAGGTGACGCCCGTGTTCGGGTTGCCCGTGACGGTGGAGGTGAACTGCTGGGTGGTGTTGGTCTGTAGTGAGGTAGTGGGTGGATTCACGGCCACCACCAAAGGCTGAACGTGAACCGTTGCGGTGGCGAATTGGGCGAGATCCGCTTGGGCCGTGGCCTTCACGTGGTAGTCGCCGGGGGTCGCAGGCGCGGTATAGACGCCGAGTGCGGTGATGGATCCCCCACCGAGCTCCACTACGCTGTAGGTCGTGCCGCCCTGAGAGGGAGTGCCTACGAAGGTTTGGTTGCCATTGGGCTGCACGTAGGCCACGGTCGGCGTGATGCCGATGGTCACGGGCACCTGGATGCTCACCGCCGCATCTCCAAACTTGGTGTTGTCCGCCACGCTGGTGGCACGAACCACGGCGCTGCCGGCGGTGGCGGGCGCGGTGTAGAGGCCCGTGCCGTTGATGACGCCGCCCCCGCTGAAGACCGACCAGGTGACATTCGTATTCACCGTGTTGGCCACAGCGGCTGAGAATTGTTGAGTCTGGTTGGTGACCAGATTTGCGGGATTGGGGGAGACGGTCACGGAAATGGGAATGGGAACCACCGTCACGGCCGCATCGGCAAATTTGGTGTTGTCGGCCACGCTGGTGGCGCGAACCACCGCGCTACCCGTGGCGCCGGGCGCGGTGTAAAGACCCGTGCCATTGACGCTTCCGGTGCCGCTGAACAGGGACCAGGTGACGGCGGTGTTCGTAGAGCCTGTCACCGTCGGGGTGAATTGCTGCGTGGTGCTCACGGGCACGTTCACTGGCGTGGGCGTGATGGAAACACTTACGGCTGGCACGCTCACCATGGTGGTACCCGTGCGGGTCGGGGCCGCGTTGCTGGTGGCGGTGACGGTGACGCTCAAGGGTGAGGCGGGCGGCGGAACCGGCGCGGTGTAGAGGCCAGCGCCGCTAATGGCGCCGCTTGTCGGGCCTGCAGGGCTGAGGCTCCAGGCGACGGTTTGATCGTTCAGGGGGAACGCAGTCCCTGAAGCCGTTACTGCGGCCGAAAAGGTCTGAGTGGCGCCCGATTGAACATTGGTGGTGCCGCCGGGGGCTACGACGACATTCACGCTGGCGGGCGCCACCACGTCCATGAGCCTGGCAACGTTGGTCACGCCGTCCGCTTGGGCCGTGGCGGTGACGCTAATGCCATTCTGGGCCCCCGCCGGGGCGGTGAAATTGACCGAAGCGCCCGAAGCCACCGCGGCACCCGGAATGGATCCGGCGCTGGCGGTCCAAAGTAGGTTGGTATTCGGAGCTCCCGTCGAGGTCGCGATGAAGGGCTGTACCCCGTTGGTGACCATGGAGAGACTGGTCGCGGGGGACGTGATGGTCACGGTGGGAAGGCCCGAAGGCGTGTCCAGCTCCCACACGCCGCGTCCAAACGTTCCGATGCGGACAAAGGTGCCGTCCGGTGCGACATAGATGTCACGCACCGCCACCACCGGCAGGCCCGCGCCGTAGCGCGACCAGTTGGCACCACCATCGGCGGAGCGATACACGCCGAAATCGGTACCGGCCAGCAAGGTCTGGTTATTGGTCGGATCGTTCTGAATGCAGTGGACGGGAATCCCGCTGGGGAATCCCGTGCCCTCAAGGTGAGTCCAGTTGGCCCCGCTATCGGTGCTCTTCCAGAGATGCCGGACCGCCGCGAGGC
>JAYVXV010000109.1:0-2176 GCA_043784905.1 Holophagaceae bacterium
CCCAGCGTTACATTGGGTTGCAGTATTTTTTGAGTGAGCAGTCGCGCGGCCTCGCCCAGACGCCCGCCGTTGTAAGCGAGAAATGTCTCATCAATGAGATCCGCCGCCGAAATCCCCTTGCGGATACCCGCCGGAGCGATGCGTTGGCCACTGAGGAATTCGCTGAGTTCATGTGATTCATGTTCGTCGTGCATAGGAATCTCCAGAGCCTTGATTGTGCCAGGGGGTGGGCTCCTCATCCGAAACACACACCTTCTTCTTCCCCTTCTTCATTCTTCGCGTAGTGTTTTTAAAAAAGGAAACGCCCCGAGGTAGGGGCGCTTCAAGGGGGAACTTTGGAAGGATGCTTTGGAGGGGATTGAAAAGCGGGAATCCCCATTCGGGGATTGGTTTCAACTGGTGGGGTGAGAAGTGGCGGGAAGCCCCGAGGGGCACCTCAACCTCAAAGATACGCGCTGGCGAAGAAAATTGCCAGGCACGTTCTCATAATTCCCCACCCTGATACCCCATGAATCTCGGCCCAAAAATCACGGAACGCAGAAGGCCCTTGCTGGACGTGGCACTTAACCTTACGATTCCGCGTCTTCTCTGACCCATTTCATTTTACGGCAGGCAATTCGAAAAATTTCACATCCACGGTTGCAGGCGTGACCGGCGCCCAATGATCAAAATCCAGCTCGGCGTGCCCGCCTTTGGGCTCGGATAAATCCATGCGAGTAAGCACGGATGCGCCGCGCTGGACTTGGGGCGGAGCGAATGTGGCGGTTTTGGCCAGTTTGCCGCTGGGGAGAAAAAAATTAGCCTTGAGGGGACGACTTCCATCCTTCGCCACCCATAGTTTCGCGGTGCGAAAGCTGATGGAGGGACGCTTGGCGCTGAGATCCAAGCGCCAGCAAGGCAAGCCCTCCAGGGTGTCGTCGGCTTTATCTTTGACGTCGTAGTCCTCTGCAAATCGTGTGCGGGCGATGTCTCCGCCAGCGGCGGGACCGAGCAGACGCTGTTGCGGGGTAACTTTGATAGGCCGCTTGGTGCCCGGCAATAGCAGCCACATTTGATCGCCCAGTACCAGCACAGCCCTTCCCTTTTCTTTGTCGGAAAGGCCCTCAATACGGGCGTCGCCATTGTTGCGGGCTGTGACTTTCCAGCGCTGCGAGACTTTCACATCTTTCAATTCGATCTCGACAGAAAAAGTCGGCCAGGGGTGACGCAGCTTGTCCACACGGGCGAGTAAATCCTCGCCGCTTTGAGCCAGCAGCGGAAACGCGATAAGCAGGGTTGGAAGCCACCGCATCAGGCGCGCCCGTAGTTGTCTTGCAGCCGTTCGATATCAGCCTCATCGAAAGTGCCCAAGCTGATTTCCAAAACCCGAACGGAACGCGGCGTGCCCTCGTCGCAACTCAGGCGATGGCTACTGCCTATGGGCAGCCAGACTTCTTCCCCCACGATGGGCCGCAACATCTCGCCATCGCGTTCGACCACCACGCCTGCATCCAGCGCCACCCATAGCTCACCGCGATGGGTGTGCCGCTGCAAGCTGAGTTTCTGGCCCGGCGCACAAGTAAGAATCTTCACCGTGCAGGGCGTGTTCAAGACGAACTGATCGAATGAGCCCCAAGGCTTTTCGACGTGGAGAGTGAGGGGCTTGTCCATGACCTTTAAGGCTAGCTGCATCTTGCGCCCAGCCTCCAGCATTATGCGTTCAACGCGGCTTGAGCCTTCCTCGTCCGCTGCATTCGTCGCTCCACCTCGTCCCATTGAAGGTTCTGGAAAAACGCATCCACGTATTTCGCGGCGGCGGCGCCGTAGTCCATCTGGTAGGCGTGCTCGTACATGTCCATCACCAGCAGGGGCGCGGTGTCAGCCATGCCTTGGGTGTGATGGCCCGACCAGAAAATCCGCAGGTCGCCGGTATGGAAACAGTGGCCCAAAATCGCCCAGCCGCTGCCGCCGGAAAGGCTGCCGCCCAGAGCGCGGAATTGGGACTCAAAAGCGCCCAGGCTGCCGAAGGCTTCGCCGAGGCGCTTGGAGATGGCGGCGCCGGGTTTGCCGTCGCCGCCCAGATTCCCAAAGTAGAGCTCATGGAGGATGGCGGAATTCTGGAAGGTCAGCTCTGACTGGCGCAGGCCCCCGACCACGAAGGGCGCGGCATCTTTCGGCAAGGTGGCCAGCTCGCCGC
>JAYVXV010000110.1:0-7260 GCA_043784905.1 Holophagaceae bacterium
AGGATCGCCCGATGGCTTGGGGCGCAACATCGCCAATCGATCTCCCGTGAAAAAAATGAAGCCGCAGATTACGCAGATGAAATCCGTATCAATGACCAACCAAAACCCAGGTTTTTATCTGCGTGACTCTGCGTAATCTGCGGCCTCTTTTTATTTTTTTTGAACGCTACCCTGTATTACTTTCCAGGATTCAAAACCATCGCGGCCTTAGGGGCGTCCTTCTCAAACCAACGGATCTGATCGGTCCAGTCCAGCAGCTTGGGCCCCAGGAGAACCCCAGCCAGCACCAGCGCGCAGGTCGTCCCGATGAGGTACTTGGCGAAAGCATCCAAGGGCTCCATCTCGCCTTCCAAGGGTTCGGTGAAGTACATCTGCTTGACCACTTCCAGGTAGTAAAAAGCGCTGATGGCAGAGGTTAGCAAGGCGATAACCACCAAGGTTGTATAGCCCTGTTGGACCGCCAGCAGAAATAGGTAGAACTTTCCAAAGAATCCAATGAGAGGCGGAATGCCCGCGAGGCTCAGCAGAAAAATCAGCATCGAAAAGGCCAGAAGGGGATGGCGTTTGCCCATGCCCCGGAAATCATCAATGCGCTCGCCTTCACCCTTGCCCTGAAGATAGATGACGATCGCGAAGGCGCCGGTATTCATCAACAGGTAGGAGAGCATATAGAGCCACACGGCCTGCGCACCGGCTTGGGCGTCGTAGCTGAGCACGCCCAGCAGCATATAGCCGACGTGCGCGATGGACGAATAAGCCAACAGGCGCTTCATGCTCTGCTGCTTGATGGCGGCGACGTTGCCAAGAATCATACTGGCGCCGGAAACCATCATCAGGGGCATGACCCACTCGCTGTGAATACCGTGGAATCCCGTGCCGAAAACTCGCAGGAAAATGGCCAGGGCTGCGGCTTTGGGCGCCGTGGACATCCAGGCCGTGATGGGGGTGGGCGCGCCGTCATAAGCGTCCGGTGCCCACATATGGAAGGGCACCGCCGCCACCTTGAAGCAGAGGCCCACCATCACCATCAGGACGCCTGAAAACACCAGCAAGTTCGAGCTTTGCGGCACCAGGGCCAGCTTGCTGTTCAGCTCCGTGAGGTTCGTGGTGACACCCCCCGTGGCCGCGAAGAGCAAAGAGATTCCGTAGAGCAAAATACCCGACGAAAAAGCACCCAGCAGAAAATACTTCATGCCAGCTTCAATGCTGCGGGCCTGATCCCTGAAATAAGCCACCAGGATGTAGGTGCAGAGCGCCATGAGTTCGATGGAGAAGTAGACGGTCACGAGATCCGTGGCGCCGCACATGAACATCATGCCAACGGTGGCGAAGAGGATCAGCGCGTAGTATTCGACCGTGTGTTCTTGCAGTGCGCCCAGCACTTTTTGGCTGAGCATCACCGCGAACAGGGAGCCCAAGATACAGAGAATTTGAAAGCCCTTGGTGAGCCCATCCACCTTGTACATGGCGGAAAAGCCCAGACCGTTAGGTGTGATGAACGTCAGCACCAACGCGGCCAAGAGGATCGCCATGGTCACGGGCGCCCACTTGTGTTTTTCGTTTTTGGTCCAGCCCAAGAGCCAACCGTCCAGCGGCCAGAGCATCAAGGTGCCCACGACCGTCAACAGCACTTGAGGCCAGATGTAGGGGAGGTCGTGGCTGAGGTTTTCCCAGAGCCCCGTCGCGAAGGGAGTCATCAGTGACCTCCTCCCTGAGTGGCTTCAGCGGCACCGTGCTCCGAGGAAGTTTCATGACCTGCCGCTTCAGGCGCTTCCATGGCGTGCATCCCTTGAGCTTTGGCTTCGGCCTGCTTGGTGGCGAGTTCTTCCGTTTGATAGAAGTCCGGCTTCACCTGACGCACGAGCTTCTGGACGGGTTTGTCCATGATGTCCATGAAGGGCTTGGGGTACAGACCGATCCAAAAGGCCGTGAGGAGGAGCGGCGCGAAGTAGATGATCTCGCGACGATTCAGATCTTCCATTTTCGCGTTCACGTCGGAGATGGGTCCGAACATCACGCGCTGGTACAGCCACAGCATGTAGGCGGCGCCCAAGATGATGCCCAATGTCGCCACCACCGCAACCCAGGGCCAAGCCTGGAAGGTGCCCATCAGAATGGTGACTTCGCCGATGAATCCATTCAGCAAGGGCAAGCCAATGCTGCTCATCGTCATGAGCATGAAGACCGTCGCATAGACCGGCATGGTCTTCGAGAGGCCACCGTAGTCGGCGATCTGACGGGTGTGACGACGCTCGTAGACGATGCCCACCGCGAGGAACAGTCCCGGTGTCGAGATGCCGTGGTTGAGCATTTGGAATAGCGCGCCTTTAAATCCCCATGGGTTCATGGCGAAGATGCCCAACATACACAGGCCCAAGTGGCTCACCGACGAATAGGCCACGAGTTTCTTCATGTCCTTTTGGATCATCGCGACCAGCGCGCCGTAGATCACACCGATGAGCGCCAAAGCTAGGAAATAAGGCATCAATTCCTTGGTGGCATCAGGCACGATGGGCAATAAAAACCGGATAAAACCATAGGTGCCCATCTTCAACAGGATGCCCGCCAGGATTACGGAACCTGCCGTTGGTGCCTGAACGTGGGCGTCCGGCAGCCAGGTGTGGAACGGGAACATCGGCACCTTGATGGCGAAGGCCAGGAAAAAAGCCAGAGCCAGCAAGATCTGGAAGGCCTTGGTCTGCTGCGCGATCACTGGCGCCATGGCCTGAAAGCCCGCCAGGGAGAAATCGTAGGCGCCGCTAGCTTTGTGCTGCAAGAAGTAGATCGCGAGGATCGCCACCAGCATCAGCACCGAACCCGCCAGGGTGTAGAGGAAGAGCTTGATAGCGGCGTAAAGCTTTTGCGGTCCACCCCAAATACCGATGAGGAAGTACATGGGCACCAGCATCACTTCCCAGAAAACATAGAAAAGGAACATGTCCTGGGTGATAAATACGCCAAGCATGGCGGTCTGGAGCACCAGCAGCCAGACATAGTATTCCTTGTGGCGCTCTTCGATGTTGCCCCACGAGCAGAGCGCGCCGACGGGTCCGATAAAGGTGGTCAAGAGCCAGAGCAGAAGGCTGATGCCATCCATACCGACACTGAACTTGACACCGAGACTGGGCATCCAGGAACAGGCGTAGGCGAACTGCACCGCGTCGCTGCCCCGGTCATGCCAGAACCAGAACGGCACACTCATCAAAAAACTGACGAGCATGATCAGCACCGAGCCCCATTCAAAGGCTTTGCGGTTCTCGTTTTTCACGAACAGCAAAGCCAGCGCTCCTAGCAAGGGCAGGAAGGTGGCCAGCAGCATCAATTGGGTTGCGCCGGTCATTAAATTGGGCATTGCATTGGGCATAGAGACTCCAAACTTAAATCAAAAAATCAGGCGAGAAATTTCCAGAATGCGAAAACAAGAAAGCCAAGGATCATCACGAAGGCGTAGTTCTGTACGCGGCCGCTCTGCAAGGTTTTGAAGCCCAGCGAGCCCTGCTGTAGAACCCAGGCCACTAGGTTCACAAGGCCATCCACCACATGGGTGTCGAACCACGCCAACCCATTGGCCGACATCACCGTGAACCGCGCCGCACCGTTCACCATGCCATCCAAAACCCAGACATCGAAGCTCCAAAGCTGCGCCGATAGCTGCTTGATGGGGTTGATGATCATGGCATCGTAGAATTCATCCACGTAGTATTTGGCATTCACCCATTCAAAGACTTGAGGGAACCGAGCCACGAAAGCCTTGGCGCGGCTCCAGGTGGGGTCAGAACCATACATCCACCAAGCCAACCCCATGGCGCTGAGGGCCCATAGAATGGCGAAAGCCATGAGCTCGTACTCGATGAGTTCGGCCGCATGATGGCCCAAGTGGACCGTCTGAATTTGATAAAGAATCGGCTCTAGCCACTTGCTGAAAAGCTCACCACCTCCGAGGCTCGGTGGTAGATTCACGAACCCAAATATCGCCGCGAGCACCGCAAAAACGAAAACCGGCACCCACATATTCCAGGGCACTTCAGCCGGGCCATGGCCGTGGTCGTCCTGTCCGCCATGGGTAAGATCGTCGTGGTCGTTGACCCCATGACCGTGATCCGTGTGGGCATCCGCGTCTTCATGTCCGTGGTCATCATGATGAGCTTCGGAGGGCACCGTCAGACCATGGGGATCGCCCCCCGCGCCGCGATACTCACCAAAGAAAGTCATGGCCATCAATCGCATCATGTAAAAGGCCGTAAAGAAGGCCGCGACCATGCCCATGCCCCAGCACATGAAGTAGAAAGAGCCCTCGCCCTTCCAGCCGTGCTCAAAGACCTTCCAAAGAATTTCATCTTTGGAGAAGAAGCCCGAAAAGGGCGGCACCCCAGCGATGGCGATGGTGGCGATGGCCATGCTGGCGAAGGTCCAAGGCATATACTTGCGCAGGCCACCCATGTTTCGCATGTCCTGTTCGTGATGGCAGGCGGCGATGACGGAACCGGAACCAAGGAACAAACAAGCCTTGAAGGCCGCGTGGGTGAAGACGTGGAACATGCCCGCCGTGAAAGCCCCCGCGCCCATGCCCATGAACATGAAGCCCAACTGGGACACGGTGGATTAGGCCAGCACTTTCTTGATGTCGTACTGCGCGAGGCCCATGGAGGCCGCGAAGAGCGCTGTCAGGCTGCCCACGAATAGGATCAGGCTCAGCGCGATGGGCGCCTGCACGAAGATGAAATTCAGGCGCGTGATCATGTAGAGGCCCGAGGTCACCATGGTGGCCGCGTGGATCAGCGCCGAAACAGGCGTCGGACCCGCCATGGCATCCGGCAGCCAAACGTAGAGTGGGATCTGTGCGGACTTTCCGGCGGCGCCCACAAAGAGGCAGCAGCCGATGAGGTTGAACCAGAAAGTCGGCGTGGCGCTGTAGCCAAAGAGCGTGATCACTTGAGTCTGACTGACGCCGCGCACCAGTCCCATCATCGTGTCGTAGTCCAGCGTTCCAAAAATCATGATGATGAGGAAGAAGCCGATCATGAATCCGAAGTCGCCCACGCGGTTGGTGACGAAGGCCTTCTTCGCGGCGACCGCTGCGTACTCCTTGTCGAAGTAAAAGCCGATGAGCAGGTAGGAGCAAAGCCCGACACCCTCCCAGCCCAGGAACATCATCAGGATGTTGGCGCCCAGCACCAGGTTCAGCATGGAGAAGACGAAGAGGTTCAGGTAGGCCATAAAGCGGTAGTAGCGGCCGTCGTTGCGCTCTTCGGCCATGTAGCCCGTGCTGAAGAGATGGATCAGGAAGCCCGCGCCCGTGACCAGCAAGGTCATGGCGCCGCTGAGCACGTCGAATTTGTAAGCCCACTTGATGGTAGCGGTGCTCAGGCCACCGTTGACCCGCGCGCCGCCCAGGCTGAACCAGGTCCACAGCTCCTGGTGAATGGAGCGGGAATTTTCGGGCAGGGCCACCAACTGGAAGAAGAAATAGACCGCCAGCAGGAAGGAGACGCCGACGGTGCCTAAGGCGATGGCGTCCACCACCTTGTTGCTCTTCAACCTTCGGCCACTAAGGCCGTTGATGAGAAAGCCGAAGAGCGGCAAAAAGGGAATGAGCCAAAGAAGGCCGCTGGACGTGCTTGCTGCGTGTTCAATGCTCATGCGATCCCCGAATACGTCTGAATCATCTCGTTCAACCCTTCAACAGGTTGATTTCGTCCACCTGGATATTGTCTTTCTTGCGGTAGAGGGCCACCACCAACGCGAGGCCCACCGCCACTTCAGCCGCCGCGAATCCCATCACCAGCAGCGCGAAAGCCTGGCCATTGACGGTGCCCGCATGGCGGGCGAAGGCGATGAAATTCAGGTTGGCGGCGTTGAGCATTAGCTCCACGCACATCAGGATCACCAGCGCGTTGCGGCGAATGAGAACCCCCGCCACCCCCACGGACCAGAGCAGGAAGGAAACCAGGAGAACTGCGTTCATTGAGACCATGGCCGCTCCTACACGCGATCCGTTTTCGCCAGCACGATGGCCCCGATGAGGGCTACCAGCAGGATCACGGAGAGGATTTCAAAAGGCAGCAGGAAATCCGCGAAAAGCCCACGGCTCACGGCCTGCGCGTTGCCGAGTCTTTCGGCGGCGCCCGCCAGACCAGGGTTCAGGGTCAACGCATCTTTCGCATTGGCGCCGAACAAAATGCCTCGAAAAACGCCGGCGAAAGCCAAAACGCCAAGGCCGACGAGGGGGATGGCGAACTTGGTTTGGGTCTGAAAGATTCCCTTTTCCTGGTACTTCGTCAGCTCTACCAGCATCACGACGAAGAGAAACAGCACCACGATGCCGCCCGCGTAAACGAGCAACTGCGCTACGCCCAAGAACTCCGCTTGAAGCGTGAGAAAGCACACCGCCACGCAAAGCATGGAGAAAAGAAATCCAATGACGCTGTGCACAGCGCTCTTTGAGAAGATCATCACCGCCGCCGCACCCACGGCCATCAGGCCGAAAAGCACGAAAAGGTTCTGGCCCAAACTGGCGAGGAGTTGTTCCATGGGGGACTCTTAAAGAATTAGGATTGGGACAAAAGGAATTTATTCAGAATCGCTGGCGATGGAGTACTGGCTGACGGGCGTGATGTCGAACATTTGCTGGAACCCGCCTTCCATGCCGTGGGAGAAATCCTCGCGGTCATAGGTGGCCAGCTCGAACTGGTGATTCAAGATGATGGAATCGAAACCGCAGCTTTCCACGCAGAACTCGCAAAAGATACAGCGCTCCATCTCGAAGTCGTAGCGCGTGGGAAAAGGTGTTTTGCGGCCTTCTTTCTTGCCTTTTTCGATGATGATGACTTGAGTGGGGCAGATTTTTTCGCAGGCCAGGCAGCAGACACATTTGATCTCGCCCTGCTCGTCCTTGATCAACTGCAAACGGCCGCGGTAGCGGGGCTGGAGCGTCACCGGAGTTTCGGGATACTCGACCACGAAATGGACGCGCTTTTTGCCACGGTTCGCCTGCAATAGCACCTTGCCGAAATATTTTCCGGTGAGCTTCATGCCCCCGAAAAGATCGGCTGGCAGCAGGGTTTTCAGGAAGGATGAAGCCATGGTGAACCTCAGGCGGCGTAGCGAATGATGGCCGCGACAACGAACAAGATCAGCGTATAGGGGATGAGAAATTTCCAACCCACCTCCATCAGCTGGTCATAGCGGTAGCGAGGCAGCGTGGCCCGCACCCACAGGAATACGAAGAGCAAAAAGAAAACCTTGCCCAGGAAATAGAGG
>JAYVXV010000111.1:0-2157 GCA_043784905.1 Holophagaceae bacterium
GTGGGCTACACCGAGAATCCCTATCATGTGGACCTGCCTCGGGTGGATCACAACGGGATTCAGCAGCACTGGACGGTCACGCACACGACCCTTCCCCATTGGCGTTTCGGTCTTAGCGAAGAAGCGGGAAGCTATTTCGCGCCGGACATCACGATTTTCGCGAGTTATCGGTTTTGAAGGACTTGGATCCCTAGTCCTGAGTCCTGAGTCCTGAGGTTCAATTTGGAGGCGGCCTTTGGCCGCATGGAAGTTGGTGCGCCAGAGGCGCCTCCCGTGCCCCCAGGACTCAAGTCCCAAGCCCCAGGACTTCACCGCTAGACTGAACGGCTAAGCTTGGAGCATCCGTGAACCCGAATCAATACCGTCAGGTCCGTCTTGAAAAGCTGGACAAACTCAAAGCCCTGGGTCTGGATGTATGGCCGCGCAAAGCAGAGCGGAGCCACGATATCGAGGAAGTTATCCGGACCTATGCCGACAGTGACGGTGCCGCGCTGGAAGAGAACCCCATCAAAGTGTCGGTCATGGGCCGCATCATTGCCTACCGTGACAGCGGCAAAACGGCTTTCTTGAACCTCAGCGAAGGTGGCCAAAAATTGCAGGTCTACACACGAAAAGATGCCTTAACCGAGGTGGATTGGGAGGTGGTTCGCCTACTGGATATGGGTGATTTCATCAGCGTCACGGGCGTCTTGATGCGCACCAAGACGGGCGAGTTGACAGTGAAAGCCTCACGCATTCAGTTCCTTTCAAAGGCGCTTTTACCCCTGCCGGAAAAGTGGCACGGGCTACAAGACAAAGAGCTGCGCTATCGCCAGCGGTATCTGGATCTCGTCAGCAATCCCGAGGTAATCCATACGTTCATGCTGCGTTCAAAAATTCTTGCGGGCATCCGCCACTTCATGGAGCAGATGCATTACCTAGAGGTGGAAACGCCGATGATGCAGCCCATCCCTGGTGGTGCCACGGCGCGTCCTTTCACCACTCACCACAACGCCCTGGATATGCCGCTCTACCTGCGGGTGGCCCCGGAGCTGTATCTCAAGCGCCTCATCGTCGGTGGCTTTCACAAGGTTTTTGAAATCAACCGCAACTTTCGCAACGAAGGCCTGAGCGTCCGCCACAATCCTGAATTCACCATGATGGAGTTCTACGCTGCGGGCGAAGATTTGCGCGACATGATGAGTCTCACGGAAAATCTTTTTCAGGCCATCGCAACTTTGTGCGGTGGGGCCGATGGTGGCATCGTCCGCCCCTGGGGCGAACTGAACATCAGTTACCAGGCGCCTTTCCGCCGCCTCAGTTTGAAGGATGCCATCGCCGAATTTGGACACATCGATAGGGCTCGTCTGGAGCGCAGCGAAGACATCGTGCAATTGGCTAAAGATGCCCACATCGAAAATGTGGACAAGAAAAGCGCGGGCGTTTTGTTGGGGGATCTCTTTGAACACCACGCGGAAAAGCAGCTCATCCAACCCACCTTCATCACCGACTACCCCATCGAGCTGAGCCCGCTCACCAAGACCTTGCCGGGCAACGATTTGTTCGTGGATCGCTTCGAGCTGTTCATTGGCGGCATGGAGCTGGCGAACGCCTATTCGGAATTGAACGATCCCGTGGATCAGTTGGGCCGCTTCATGTCGCAGATGCAGGAGCGCGAGAGCGGCAACGACGAGGCCATGATGCTGGACCAGGATTTCGTCAACGCCCTGGAACACGGCTTCCCCCCCACGGGCGGCGAAGGCATCGGCATTGACCGGATGGTGATGCTCATGACCAACAGCGCCAGCATCCGAGACGTGATTTTGTTCCCGCTGATGCGACCGGTGAAGGAAGAGCGCTGCTACCTTGAGCAGACCGGGAAGTGCAAAGGCCCCGTCACGCGAGAACACTTTCTCCCTCAGAATTTGCTCAAAAGACTTGGCTCCAAGATTAAATTTTCTCATCTTGATTCAGAGGGCCAGAACATTTCAGAAATTTTGAGAGTGGATGAAATCTGCGAACGAATGCTTTGCAAGCATCACAACACTTCACTTTCCTACTTAGACGGGGTGTGGAAACAAATTGGTGATGCCATCGATTCAGATTCCTCGTTTGTTCAAATTGATGGGAACCTCCTAGAAAGGGCCCTCTTTAAAATTTTTGTTGGCTTTGTTCAAT